>DAINNP010000102.1:0-7991 GCA_036735785.1 Rhodoferax sp.
GCCACCCGCACTGCATCTGCGAGCCCGGCCGCCATCATCCAGATGGGGCCCATCAGCATGGTCAATGGCCGGGTGCTGTTCTCCGACCGCTTCATTCAGCCCAACTACACCGCCAACCTCACCGACCTGACCGGCAAGCTCAGCCGCTTTTCCAACCAGCCCACCGGTGGCGTGGTGCAATTGGCCGACCTCGAGCTGCGCGGCCGCGCAGAGGGCACAGCCTCTCTGGAAATTTTGGGCAAGCTCAATCCGCTGGCAAAGCCACTGGCGTTGGATGTGAAAGGCCTGGTGCGCGACCTCGAGCTTTCGCCTCTGTCGCCCTACGCGGTCAAATACGCCGGCTATGGCATTGAGCGCGGCAAGCTGAGTGTGGACGTGCACTACACCGTGCAGCCCGATGGGCAGCTCACGGCTGCCAACAAACTGGTGCTCAACCAGCTGTCTTTCGGCGACAAGGTGGACGGTGCGCCCACCAGCCTGCCGGTCAAACTGGCAGTGGCGCTGCTGGCCGACCGCAATGGCGTGATCAACCTCGACCTGCCGATCAGCGGCTCGCTCAACGACCCGCAGTTCCGTGTGGGACCTGTGATTTGGCAGGTCATCACCAACCTGGTGACCAAAGCCATTACCGCGCCTTTCAGCTTGCTGGCCAATGCCTTTGGGGGCGGTGGTGGCGCAGAGCTCAGCAGTGTGGTGTTTGCCCCGGGGAGTGCAGGCCTGAGCGATGCGGCCCGTGCTGGCTTGGACAAGGTGGCGCAAGCCCTGCAAGACCGGCCGGCCCTCAAGCTCACGGTAGTGGGGTCCGCCAACCTGGAAGCCGAGCGCGATGCGGCCAAGCGTGAAAAGCTCAAGGCGTTGCTGCTGGCCGAAAAGCGCCGCACCACCAGTGCGCAGGGCAAAGATGCCGCTACGGTCACCAGCTACAGCACCGAAGAAATGCCGGTGCTGCTGCGCGCGGTGTACCGCCGCTCCGACATCACCAAACCCCGCAACCTGGTGGGTCTGACCAAAGACATCGCAGTGGCCGACATGGAGTCCCTGTTGCTGGCCAACCTGAGCGCCAATGAAGACGACATCCGCAACCTCGCATTGCAGCGCGCGGTGGTGGTGAAAGAGTACCTGGCGGGCAAGAAGCTGGCCGCCGAGCGCCTGTTTTTGGGCGCGGTGAAAACCGGTGGCGCAGCGGCCGACGCCAAGCCGCAAGCCGAGTTGGAAATCGGGGGCTAAGCAGCCCGCATGAAAAAAGCCCCGGCAGCCGAAACTGCCGGGGCTTTTTTGCAAGTGCCTGTGAAGGGCTTACTTGGGCATGATCACGGAGTCGATCACGTGGATCACGCCGTTGTCAGCCACGATGTCGGTTTTGATCACGTTGGCGGCATCCACCTTCACGCCACCCATGGTGCTGACGGTGATGTCGCTGCCTTGCACGGTCTTGACCTTGCCGGCCTTCACATCTGCAGCCATCACTTTGCCGGGGACCACGTGGTAGGTCAGCACGGCGGTGAGCTTGGCTTTGTCTTTGAGCAGGGCTTCGAGGTCGGCCTTGGGGACCTTGGCGAATGCTTCGTCAGTCGGTGCGAAAACGGTGAACGGGCCCTTGCCCTTGAGTGTGTCGACCAGGCCGGCGGCGCCGAGCGCGGTAGCCAGGGTCTTGAAGTTGCCCGCGCCAACGGCGGTGTCCACGATGTCTTTGGCTTGTGCAGAAACGGCGACACCCAGTGCCAGAACGGAAGCAATCAGCAATTTTTTCATCGGAATCTCCAAAGGGTTGAATTCGATAGTTCACACCGGAAAATACCGGCGCGAACGAAATATATCCGATTTAGTATCCCTTTGAATTGTGCGGTAATTAAATGAACTGATCGGTAACTTTTTTGATTCCGTTGGTTTTTCAATCGACCATGACCGGCTGCACCAGGCAGGTCAGCCGCTGCTACCGCTCTTCGATCTTGCCGTCCGCGTGCTTGGCGAAGCGGCCTTTGTCGCGCGGGTGTACCGGGTCATTGGCGCCCCAGGGCCAGCCGCCGAACTCGGTGCGACGGTAGTCGGTAAAGGCCTGGTGGATTTCGGCCTGGGTATTCATCACAAACGGACCGTATTGCGCCACCGGCTCGCCGATGGGGCGGGCTTGCAGCACCAGCAGTTCGCTCTCGGCATCGCCATTCACCAAGGTGCAGTCCTGGTCGGCTTGCACCACCATCACCGACTTCACCGGCACGTCTTCCCCCGCTACTTGCAGGGCGCCACCTTTGAAGAAATACAGCACGCGGCGGGTGTCCGCACTCTCGGCTGCTGGCAGCGTCCACTGCGCGCCGGGACTGAGTTGGATGGTGTAAATCCCGAGGTCGCTGCCGGGCTCGCTGGCCCACGAATCCGGGGGCGGTGGCAGGCCTTGTTTGTCATTGAGCTTGCCGGCAATGCAAACCACTTCGGTGGTCTTGCCTTGCGCGTCGGTGGCCGTGATGCGGGGAATGTCTTCATGCCAGAACATGGTGAAGTGCGGCTCGGCCATCTTGTTTTTGGCGGAGAGGTTCACCCAGATCTGGAACAGCTCGGTGGGGTTGGGCGCGTCGGTGTGCAGAAGTGGAAACATCTCGCAGTGCACGATGCCTTTGCCGGCCGTGAGCCACTGCACATCACCGCCGCCAAAGCGGGCGGTAGCACCCAGCGAGTCCGAGTGGTCGATGCGGCCGTTGCGCACGATGGTGACGGTCTCAAACCCCCGGTGCGGGTGCGAGGGAAAGCCCGGCACGGTGTCGCCGTGGTACATGCTCCAGCCGTCTTTACCCGCAAAGTCCTGGCCGATGTTGCGGCCGGCCAGCAGGGCAGGGTCCGGCGCCATCTGCGCGTTGCCCGCGGGGTAGGCGTCGTTGTGGTGCACACAAAACAAAAACGGGTCCACGGTTTGCCAGGGAAAACCGAGGGGGGCAATGGAGAGCAGTGTTTTCATGGGCTCCATTGTCTTAGCTGTTTCAAGGCCTTGCTGGCGGCCACTAAGATCGCCCCATGTTGTTTTCTTCGTTATGGTCCCGGTGGGCAGTTGTGCTCGTGGGCGCAGCCGCAGTGCTGGCGCTGGATGATGTCGCCCGTCCAGCAGGGCCGCAGCCGGCCCAAGCCGTGGTGCCCGCAGTGTCGGTGCAGGGCAAGCCGGTGCAGGCCGCCAGCCTCCAGCGGGTTGCCATGGGCGATGTCCCGATGCCGCCCGGTACCGCAGCCGCCCATGCGAGCAGCTTGTTGCCGATGCCGGCCAGCAGCCCTGCGGCATTGAGTTTGTTTTGGTTCTCGGGCGAGCGCGAAAGCGGCCCGCTGGTGCAAATTGCGGCCACCCAATGGGACCGGGCGTCTGGCCGTTGGTTGGAGCCGCGCTTTGTGGTGAACCGCCACACCATGGGCGATCTGCTGGGCCACGGTATCCGCCGCTTGGGCAACCCGGTGGCGTGGGCCGATGCGAATGGCCGTATCCATTTGTTTGTGGTGGCGACCGGGTGGGGCGGCTGGGCGGCCAGTCGGGTGCTGCACTTGCGCCAGAGTGGCGCCTCTACCGCCTTGCAGGATTTGGCGTTTGAACCGGTGCGAGTGCTGCCCCTGTCTTGGCTGTGGAACACCAGTTTTCTGGTGCGCAACGCGGTAGTGCCGCTGCAGGATGGTGGCACCGTGCTGCCGGTGCATTTTGAATTGGGTTTGAAGTACCCCGCCGCAGTGCGCCTCGACGACACCGGCGAGTTTGCCGGCTTGGTTCGCATGTCCAGCTTGGCCTATCAGTTGCAACCCAGTGTGGTGGTGCGCAGCCCCACCGATTGGGTCGCCCTGATGCGCGATGAGCGACACAACGGCAAGATCACCGCTGTCCGCACTTCTGATGGCGGTGCCCACTGGCAAGACCTGCCCGATCTGCCTTTGGGCAACCCGGATTCTGCGGTGGCTACCTTCGGTTTCGGGCCGGACCAGATACTGATGGCCCATAACCCCACGCCTGAAGGCCGGACCCGCCTCGACTTGAGCCGCAGCCGGGACGGGCTGGAGTGGACCTTGCAGCAAACCCTGCGCACCGGCGGAGGAGATGCCGAGTTTTCTTACCCCGCGATGGCGTGGGCAGACGATGCGCTGTGGTTGGCCTACACGGTAGACCGGGCCACCTTGTCCTGGCAGCGCTTTACTCCCGGGGGGACACCATGAGCGCGCCCGCTTTGCCCGCCTTGGCGGTGATGCAGTGCTGGCTGCATATCGGCTGGGCCTTGGTGCTGGCCGGTGGCGCCGCGGGGCTGCTGGCCCGCCTGCCGCTGCCCCGGTGGGTTCGCTTAAGCGTGCCTGCGGTACTGGGTTTGTGGGCCTTGTGGCCCGGTGAACTGTCGGCCGCCTATGGGTTGGGGCTGGCGTTTCAGGCCCCTAGTGGCGTGCTGGCTTTGCTGAGCGCGTGGTGGGGTTGGACCGCACTGCGCAAGGCGCCGGCAGCAGGTGTTACTGCCCATGGCGCACGCGCTTTCCGTGGGGAAACCGCACTCGTGCTGGCCGGCATTGTGGGGGGCTGGGTTTTGTTGCTGGATACGTTTGCGCAACTACCTTGGTCGGTGTATCCGCTGGGGTTTGGGCCGGCTGCACTGGCAGTGGTGCTGGCCATGGCTTTGGCCCCCTTGTTGCAAGCGGGTGCGATGCGCCGCGGCACGGCGTGGGTCGTTCCGGCAGCGCTGCTGTTGTTTGCGGTGTTCCGCCTCCCGAGCGGCAATCTGTGGGACGCGGTGCTCGACCCGTGGCTCTGGCTTGTTTTGCACATCGTGGCAGTGCGTGGCTGGGTGCGCCGCAAGGGCGCGTGAAGCCTTAGAAGTATTAGGGTTAACCCTACTGTTGAACGCCACAGTAGGCGTTGCGGAGTGTGCGCCGTATCGTTGCGCCCTTTCGTAAATCATGGCGCGCACCGCGTGCCCATGCATTTGCGCTTTGCTTTTTTACGCACATTCCACACTCCACCATGTCTCTATCCACCGGGCGTACTCCGCTCTACAAGTCTCTTTACGTCCAGGTTTTGGCCGCCGTGATCTTCGGGGTGCTGCTCGGACATTTCTTTCCGCAAACCGGCGCAGAGATGAAGCCCTTGGGCGACGCGTTCATCAAGTTGATCAAGATGATCATCGCCCCGATCATTTTCTGTACCGTGGTGGTCGGCATTGCCGGCATGGAGGACATGAAAAAGGTCGGCAAGACCGGCGGCTTGGCGCTGCTGTACTTTGAGATCGTGTCCACACTGGCCTTGGTCATCGGTTTGGTGGTGGTGAACTTGTTGCAGCCGGGTGCCGGCATGCATGTGGATGCTGCTGCCTTGGACACCAAGAGCATTGCGGCCTACACCGCGCCCGGCAAGATGCAGGGCACGGTCGACTTCCTGCTCAATGTGATTCCCAGCTCGGTGATAGATGCATTCGCCAAGGGGGAGATCCTGCAGGTGCTGTTGTTCTCGGTCTTGTTTGGCTTTGCGCTGCACAAGTTCGGCGGTCGCGGCACCATGGTGTTTGACATGATCGAAAAGACATCGCATGTGCTGTTCGACATCGTGGGCATCATCATGAAGGTCGCTCCCATCGGCGCATTCGGCGCGATGGCCTTCACCATCGGCAAATACGGTGTGGATTCGCTGTTCTCGCTGGGCAAGTTGATGGGCGCGTTTTACGTGACCTGCCTGATTTTTGTGTTCGGCGTGCTGGGCTTGATCAGCCGCTTGCATGGCTTCAGCATCGTGAAGTTTGTGCGCTACATCAAGGAAGAGTTGCTGATCGTGTTGGGCACTTCGTCCTCGGAGTCGGTGCTGCCCCGCATGATGGAAAAGCTGGAGAACCTGGGCGCCCGCAAGTCGGTGGTTGGCTTGGTCATTCCCACCGGCTACTCTTTCAATCTGGACGGCACGTCGATCTACCTGACCATGGCGGCCGTGTTTATCGCCCAGGCGACCGACACCCCCATGGACCTGACCCAGCAGCTCACTTTGCTGGCGGTGTTGTTGCTTACCTCCAAGGGTGCAGCTGGTATCACCGGGAGCGGCTTCATTGTGCTGGCAGCGACCTTGTCTGCCGTGGGCCATGTGCCGGTAGCCGGCTTGGCGCTGATTCTTGGTATTGACCGCTTCATGTCGGAAGCCCGCGCCCTGACCAATTTGGTGGGCAACGGTGTGGCGACCCTGGTGGTGGCCAAGTGGACCGGTGACCTGGATATGCAGCGCCTGACTGAAGGCCTGAACAACCCCACGACTATCGAAGCCCAAGAGCCTGAAGTGCTGTTGGACCAGAAGGTTGCCACCATGGCAGTGTCTGCAGACGCGCGCTGATTGCCACCCGCTGGCAGACCCAAAGGGCTCCGAGGAGCCCTTTTGTAGTTGGTGGGGAACTTCATCATTTTTTGCGGACCACATCGGACACCTCAAGCTTCAGCCCTCTTATGCACCGCAGATCCGCACTGGCATCGCTCGCCGCCCTTTCCACCACTTTTCGCAGCAGCCTGGCTGGCGCTTCCACACAGCCTTTGTTGCAGGCGCTGAAACCCTCGCCACGCATGCCGGTGCTGTTTGTCGGGCATGGCAGCCCGATGAATGCGATTGAAGACAACGCCTGGCGCCGCAGCTGGCAGGCCATGGGCAAAGAGCTGTTGGCGCGGCAGGCGCAGCCACAACTGATCGTATGCATCTCGGCTCACTGGTTGACGCAGGGTTGGCAGGTCACCGCGATGGCGCAGCCGCCAACGATTCATGATTTCGGTGGCTTTCCGCAGGCGCTCCATGATGTGCAGTACCCGGCGCCCGGTGCACCGGCGGTAGCCCGCAGTCTGGCGCAGGAGATCAAGGTACCGTCGGGCGACAAGCTGGCTTTGGACACCAGCCAATGGGGGTTGGACCACGGCACCTGGTCGGTGCTCAAGCCCATGTTCCCCAAGGCGGACATTCCGGTGCTGCAGCTGAGCATGGACTACAGCCGCCCGCCGGCCGAACACTTTGCGCTGGGGCGCCAGCTGCATGCGCTGCGCAGCCGCGGCGTATTGGTAGTGGGCAGCGGCAACATCGTGCACAACCTGCGGGCCACCCGCAACGGCGCAGGGCCCAACGAGACCTATGACTGGGGCCGCGAATTCGACACCGTGGTGCAGGACCAGATCAAAAAAGGCCAGCTCGACCAGCTGCCCAAGTTCCAGTCGCTGGGTGCGGTGGCGCAACAGGCCCACCCCTCGCACGAGCACTATTTGCCCTTGCTGGTAGCTGCAGGCGCCGTGCGGCCGGATGAGATGCCGCGCTTTTTCAATACCGGCTTTCAGTCTGCATCTATCTCCATGCGCTCGGTGCTCTGGGGCTAATCTTTAATTCGCTCCTGTTTTGATAGCTGCTCGCGCATATTTCATGAGCGCCAGGCACTGATTTGATGCATAAGCCCGGTAAGGGGCTACGGAATCGCCGCACTTGTAGCTGCGGCGTGCGCCCTCCTATACTGGTCGAATGAACGAGTTAGTACATTCCAATAAAGAGACAGACAAACCCACCCGACGCAAAGCGGCCGCGGCCGGTAGCGCCAAGGCTGCGCCCACCCGCACCAACGACCCGGCGCGCACCATGGCCGGCATTCTGGAAGTGGCGACCAAAGAGTTTGCCGACAAGGGCTTGAGCGGTGCCCGCATTGACGCGATTGCCGAGGCCACCCACACCAGCAAGCGGATGATTTACTACTACTACGGCAGCAAAGAGGGCTTGTACCTCGCGGTGCTGGAGGAGTCGTACCGCCGCATGCGGCAGATCGAGGGCGACTTGCATCTGGACGACTTGGAGCCTGAGGCGGCCTTGCGCCGGCTGGTGGAGTTCACCTTCGACCGGCATGCGGACAACGAAGACTTTATCCGCCTGGTGATGAACGAGAACATCCAGCAGGGTACTTTTTTGGCGCAGAGCACCTCGATCCAGCAGCTCAACGTGCCGGCGATCGAGTCGATACGCCGGCTCTACCAACGGGGCGTGGAGCAGGGCG
>DAINNP010000103.1:0-7868 GCA_036735785.1 Rhodoferax sp.
CGCGGGAGGCCACATCGGTGGCTACCAGCACCGAGCAGCTGCGGTTGGCAAACTGCGCCAGCACCTGGTCGCGCTCGCGCTGGTCCAGGTCGCCGTGCAGGGCCTGGGCGACAAAGCCGTCTTCGACCAGCTTGTCCACCAGCTCGTTGCACTGCTGCTTGGTGTTGCAAAACGCAATGGTGCTCACTGGGCGGAAGTGGTTGAGGATGCTGCTGACTGCGGTGAAACGGGACTCGCGGTCTACCTCGAAAAAGCGCTGCTCAATCGTGCTGTCGGCCACGGGGGCGGCCACTTTGATTTGCTGCGGGTCTTGCATGAACTGCTTGGCCAGCTTTTCAATGCCTTCGGGGTAGGTGGCCGAGAACAGCAAGGTCTGGCGGTTTGGCGGGCACTGGCGCACCACCGTGGTGATGTCGTCCAGAAAGCCCATGTCGAGCATGCGGTCTGCCTCGTCCAGCACCAGGGTGTTCAGGCCTTCCAGGGTGAGGTATTCGCGTTCCAGCAAGTCCATGATGCGGCCGGGCGTCCCCACCACGATGTGGGCGCCGTTTTCCAGGCTGGCACGCTGGCCGCGGGTAGCCACGCCGCCACACAGGGTGACAACCTTGATGTTGTCTTGCGCGCGGGCCAGACGGCGGATCTCGACAGTCACTTGGTCTGCCAGCTCCCGGGTGGGGCAGAGCACCATGGCCTGCACCGCAAACCAGCGCGGGTTGAGCTTGGCCAGCAGCGGCAAAGCAAACGCAGCGGTCTTGCCGCTACCTGTCTGGGCCTGGGCAATCAGGTCTTTGCCGGCCAGCGCCACCGGCAGGCTGGCAGCCTGGATGGGCGTCATGGCATCAAAGCCCAGCTGTTGCAAATTGGCCAGCGTGGCAGGTGCGAGGGGGAGAGTAGAGAAAGCAGTCATCTGCCGATTATCGGGGGTACCCCTTCGCGGCCCTCCTCTGGGGTCACCTTCGTGGGCCACTCGGTGAGTTGCTCGATCGGGACGGGACCGCACCGAGTGGCATACAAGCTCCGTGGGACTCTCCTAAAATTGACGGACAGCGCGCAAGCGCGTTCAAACGAGGTGATGCATGCGTTCTTGGATGGTTACAGCGCTGGTCAGCAGCGCATTGCTGGTGGCCTGCGGCACCAATGTGGTGAACCCGGTGACGGGGCAAACAGAGCGCTCGGCCATGAGCGAAGAGGCCGAAGTCGCCGAGGGTACCAAGGGGCACCAAGAGGTGCTGCAGGAATATGGCGTGGTGAACAACCCCGCGCTGCAGTCGTATGTCAATGCTCTGGGGCAGCGCCTGGCCGGGCAAAGCCATCGCAGCCAGTTGCAGTGGCGCTTTACGGTGCTGGACAGCCCGGAGATCAACGCCTTTGCGCTGCCTGGCGGCTATGTCTATGTCACCCGCGGCATCATGGCGTATATGGACAGCGAGGCCGACTTGGCCGGTGTGATCGGCCATGAAATCGGCCACGTGACCGCGCGCCATGGCGCCCAGCGGGCCACCAGCCAGCAAAACGCCGGGCTCGGTGTGTTTGCCGCCAGCGTGCTGGGTGCGGTGGCAGAGGCTTACGGCGTCGCCGGTGCCGGGCAACTGGCGGGCCAGGTCTCGCAAAACGTGGCTGCAGGCTATATCGCCTCGTACGGCCGTGAGCAGGAGTTGCAGGCGGATGGCTTGGGGGCAGAGTACCTGTTTCGCACCCGCTACGACCCGCGCAACATGATTGACGTGATCAAGGTCTTGAAAAACCAGGAGCTGTTTGCCGCGGACCAGGCCAAGGCTGAAGGGCGTCCCGTACCCGTCAAGGGCGATTGGTTGTCCTCCCACCCGAGCAACGACCAGCGCTTGGAAACCATCAGTCGCCTAGCCGCGCAGTACCAGACCCGTGAGCGCTATGACGATGACGGCCGCAACCGCTACCTGCAGGCCATCCAAAGCATGAACTTTGGTGACAGCCCCGACCAGGGGTTGGTGCGGGGCCAGAACTTTTACCATGAGCCTCTTGGTCTGGCTCTTACCGCACCGGCAGGCTGGTATGTGCAAAACGAGGCGGAGCAACTCGCCTTTATCAACACCGCCCGCGACGCTGCGCTGCTGGTGCGCGTAGTGCCCGTTGCGGCTGGCAGGGCGCCGGCCGATGTGGTTCGCAACCTCCTCAAGCCGACACAAGGCCGCTTGGAGCCCACCACCATCAACGGGCTGCAAGCTTCTCGTTTCACTGGTGCGCGGGCTGGTGCCAACGGCAGCAGCGTGTCGGTGGAGGCCACAGTGATCACCGGCCCCGGCGACCGGGTGTATCTGCTGCAATCCACGGCCAAAGATGCCAATGCCCTGGCCCGCGCACGCGCGGGTCTGCGCGAGGCCGAGGGCAGCTTTCGCGCCCTGACCGCTCAAGACCGCGCTGCGGCCCGGCCATGGGTCATCAAGACGGCGCCGTACCCCAAGGGCGGGTTCGCTGAGCTCGCCAAAAACTCGCCGATTGCGCGCCCCGAGCAACAGTTGCGCCTGATCAACGGCTACTACGGCGGCGGTGAGCCTGCGGTGGGGCAGTTGGTCAAGGTCGTGGCCCCCAAGTGATTTGCTATATTTTTAGGAGCGTATCGCGCATATTCTGCGAGCGCTAACGTCCATATTTACCATGCCCCAGCTCTCTATTTCCTCGCAGTTCGATGCCGGTGCCATTGAGGTGGTGCGTGCGGATGTGGCGCACGATATCCAACTGCGTATCAGACCAGATACGGCCGCCGAGTTCGCCCAATGGTTTTACTTTTGCCTGCATGGTGCAGCAGGGCAGGCTGCGACTTTGCGGTTTATGAATGCCTCTGAATGCGCCTATCCCAAAGGGTGGGAGGGGTACCAGGTGCTGGCTAGCGAAGACCGTCAGCACTGGCGGCGCATAGACACCCACTACGACGGCACCGTCATGACGGCCCGCGTCACCCCCCAGGGCAATGCCATTTACTTCGCGTATTTCGAGCCGTACTCGTACGAGCAGCACCTCGACTTGCTGGCGGCTGCGACCGCTTCTCCGTGGGTCACCCTGCAGCGATTGGGCAGCACCGTGCAGGGGCGCGATATGAGCTTGCTGCGTATCGCAGACCCCCATACCCAACTTCTGGAGGTCGATAAAAAGAATGTGTGGCTCATCGCCCGCCAGCACCCCGGCGAGACGATGGCGGAGTGGTTTATCGAAGGCTTTCTGGAGCGCCTGCTGGATGCTGATGACTCGGTGAGCCGCACGTTGTTACAGCGCTGCAATTTCTATGTGGTGCCCCACATGAATCCGGATGGCGCAGTGCTGGGTAACCTGCGCACCAATGCCGCCGGCGCCAATCTGAACCGCGAGTGGGCGGCTCCCAGCATGGAGCGCTCACCCGAAGTCGCGTTGGTGCGCCAGGCCATGGAGTCTGCTGGCGTGGATCTGTGCCTGGACGTGCACGGTGACGAGGCGCTGCCTTGCAGCTTCGTGGCCGGCTCCGAGGGCACACCGGACTACACCCCGCGTATTGCCGAGCTGGAAGATGACTTCAAAACCGATTGGATGCGCGCCTGCCCCGACTTCCAGGACACCCTTAACTACGGCCGCGTGCCAGCCGGCCAAGCCAACTTGTCCCTGGCCACCAACTGGATCGCCCAGCGCTTCGGTTGCATGGCCCTGACGATCGAGATGCCCTTCAAAGACAACGTCAACCTGCCCGACCCCGCCACCGGTTGGAGCGGTCAGCGCTCCAAGAAGCTGGGAGCCAGCGTGCTGCAGCCTTTGCTGCAGTGGTCAATCTAATGGCCTAGTGGACGAGCGGATTACTTGCCGTTCACACCCAACAGCTCCACCTCAAACACCAGCGTCGCGTTCGGAGGGATCACGCCACCTGCGCCACGCGCGCCGTAAGCGATGTCTGGTGCGCAGGTCAGCTTGGCTTTGCCGCCGGTTTTCATGCGCTGCACACCTTCGGTCCAGCACGGGATCACGCCGTTGAGCGGGAAATCAATCGGCTGGCCGCGTTTGTACGAGCTGTCGAATTCACGACCATCCGGGAAGGTGCCTTTGTAGTGCACGGTTACCTTGTCGGTGGCTTTGGGGCTGGTCCCGGTGCCGTCTTTGAGGCTGCGGTACACCAGCCCACTGGCGGTGACGACGGCGCCATCTTCTTTGGCCGCAGCTGCCGTGACGGCGTTTTGGGCAAATGCGCTGTGGGCCAACAGGGCCATAGCGGCACAGGAAATACGGAGACTGGTTTTCATGGAAGGTCTTGGCGTTAGGTTGAAAAACAAGCGGATGTACGAGCCGGCCCCCCTGGTTTTACGCAGGCTGCCTCAGCGCGCAACAAGTGTTGCTTTGAAGTTGTACCCCATTTTGTCTGCACTTTGCAGATGCACGGGCTGACGACGACCAGGCTTGCAGGGGTTATTGCGGGCGTGTCGGCTGATGGCACGCGAGTCTGAAAAAATGCTCCCATGAAAAATCTGCAGCAATGGATTCGTGGCCTTCTCCTTGTGTCGCTTGCGTGGTCTGCGGCATTTGCTGCGGATGCCGTGAATGCCAGCGGTGCCGGAGCAGAGCTGCGGCCCGGTAGTGTGGTGCTGATTCGCCATGCCTTGGCCCCCGGAGTCGGCGATCCCGCGCAGTTTGTGTTGAATGACTGCAGCACCCAGCGCAACCTCAATGACGAGGGGCGAGCGCAAGCGGTGCGCATCGGCAAGTTTTTCCGGCAGTTCCCGGTGCCAGTTGACACGGTCTGGTCGTCCCAATGGTGCCGGACCCGTGAAACGGCTGACCTCGCTTTCCCGGGTAAACGCTTGGACCAAGCTGCATTCAATTCATTTTTCGGTGAGCCGGATGCTGCCCCGGCTCAAACCCAGGCTGCCCGGGCATTGCTCAACGCATGGGCCGGCAAAGGACTCTTGGTGGTGGTGACCCACCAAGTCAACATCACCGCCATGACCGGTGTGGTGCCCGCTTCCGGCGAGGCGGTGGTGCTCGGCCGGCGCAATGGCGTCTGGGCCGTGACGGGGCGCCTTACACCCTGATCAGATGCGCCGTGTGAGCCACACGCCAATCATCGAGCCAGCGCCAATTGCTCTGCACCACACCCTGATTGCCCAGCCCGGTGCTGCGACCAGTTTGTTGCTCGCCTCCTCGAGGTGTTCCCGCTCGTCGTTGCGGCAATCACTCAAGAGCCTTTGCAGCGTAGCGGCTTCGGGTCGGCCCGCAATCCGGTCTAGTTGGTCTTGGTAGTGCTTGTCGACAAAGGTCTCGATCGCCGCAACAGTGGCATACACCGCAGGTGGCCCGACCAGCGACGGCAGCGCGCCGGTCACAAAACCTGCGAGCCGCCACAGAGGCAATAGCCAGCTGCGGCGCAGGGGCGGCAGCAAGGCGTTCATGACTTCGAGGTGTTCGTGTTCAGTCTGCAGGTGGCGCCGCGCGAGCTCTTGAATGTCGGGGTGACGCGAGGCCCACAGCATGCCGCGGTACACCGCAACGGCGCCGGTCTCGCCCGCGTGGTCCGAGCGCAGGTCGGCCACCATATCGGCGGGCAGGTGCGCCAGCTCCGCAGCCCGCACCCACTGTTGCAAATGGGGCCTGAAGCGCAAAAAGTGGACATAGGCCCACTCAAGCACCGTAGTCACGCCCGGCAGCTTTCCGAAACGACCCAGCCAACGCCAGCCCGGCATCGCCAGCCACAAAGACACAAAAGCGGCTGCGCCACTGAGCATGCGCCCGTCCGCCTGCCGTACATGGAAACGTGCCAGCAAGCGCGCTTGCTCTGCAGGCTCCAGCCCACTGTGCACTTCGCTCACGTCCAGCCACTGTACCGGCTGCAAAGACTCCAAGGACTGGTAGAGCCCGATCTCGCGCCGGCACAAGGGGCAGGAGCCATCAAACATGACCGTGAGCCCGTCGCACGAGCGTTCAGCGGGTGGAGCGGCTGTGTGCTCAGGAGCTGTTGACGGCGTCGGGGAAGGGGGGCGAATCACTGCGGGCATGGACTGCTAAGAAGCGCCAGAACATGCTGGCAGCTCCGGTTGTAGCGCAATGCCGCAGGCCTTGTTTGCGACGCGGGTTTAGGGCGTCCGCCATGTCCAGTCGGTGCGAGTCAGGCTGGCGCGGCGGTGGCCGCTTCGCGCGAGCTCAAGCCAGTCGATCTCCAGCACCTGCAGCTTGATGAGTGCGAGATGGTGTGCTCCGCTGGCGCTCCCGGTCCGAGCCTCCGCTGTAGCTTCCAGCGCGGCCCCCGGTGCCTGGGCTGACAGGTAATCCCCCGCGGCTGCGGATGTGCTGATGCGTGCCCACGTCGCATCCACCTCCGGGCCGCTGCGCAGCACGGTGGCTTGCGCCCGCACACGGAGCTGCCAGTTCAGGCACTTGCTCCAGAACACCAGGCTCACCGGAGGGGCCGCCTCCAACTCGGCGACTTTGGGGCTGCGGCTGTCGGTGTAGACATGCAACACGGCTTGCCCGGCGTCGGCGTGGCGCAGCACGACAGTGCGTGCCTGCGGCACACCATCCACGCCCAGGGTGGCCAGCACCGGTGTGCGCCATTCGTGGTGCCGATCCAGCACTGCACGCTGTAATTCCTGCCAAATACGGTGCCGGATTTGCGATTCACCCAAAAGAGGCGTGTTCATAAGTTGGCCTGTTCAGTCGAATGTTGCCGCTGATTTGACCTTCGAATCACATTGGCGTTACACCAACAGCGCATTCACCCGCTTCACGTACTCGGCGGGGTCTGCCGGCAGGCCACCTTCCGCCAGCAAGGCCTGGTCGAACAGGATGTGGGCCAGGTCGTGGAAGTGCACCGAGCCGTCCAGCTTTTTCACGAGCGGGTGATCGGCGTTCACTTCCAGTACAGGCTTCACTTCGGGGGCGCTCTGGCCGGCTTGCTTGAGCATGCGCGCCAGCTGGGTGCTCATGCCATGGTCTTGCACCACGAGGCAGGCAGGGCTGTCCACCAGGCGGCTAGTCACACGCACGTCGTCAGCCTTGTCCTTGAGTGCTTCTTTCAGCTTGGCGAGCACGGGCTTGAAGGTTTCGGCGGCTTCTTCAGCGGCTTTCTTTTCAGACTCGTCTTGCAGCTTGCCCAAGTCCACCGCGCCTTTGGCCACGCTTTGCATCGGCGTGCCGTCAAAGTCGTGCAGGTAGTTCAGGGCCCACTCGTCCACGCGGTCGGTCATCAAGAGCACTTCAATGCCCTTTTTCTTGAACACTTCGAGCTGCGGGCTGTTCTTGGCGGCGGCCAGGGTGTCGGCGGTGATGTAGTAGATGGCCTCTTGGCCTTCTTTCATGCGCGCCTTGTAATCGGCCAGTGCCACGGTTGCCGTATCGCTGGTGGTGGAAGCAAAGCGCAGCAGCTTGGCCAGGCGGTCTTTGTTGCCGAAGTCTTCGCCCAGGCCTTCTTTGAGCACCGCGCCGAACTCGGCGTAGAACTTGGTGTACTTGCCCAGGTTGGCTTCCTGCTCGGCCTTGTCTTCAGCGCTGAGCACGTCAGTTACGCCGTCGGCAGTCGCGTCAGCCACCGGAGCCTTGTCGTTCTTAGCCAAGGTTTCCAGCATGGAGAGCACACGCTTGGTGTTGCCATCGCGAATGGCTTTCACGTCGCGGCTTTCCTGCAGCAGCTCACGGCTCACGTTCAGGGGCAGGTCGGCGGAATCCACCACGCCCTTCACAAAACGCAGGTAGCTCGGCAGCAGGGCCTCGGCGTCGTCCATGATGAACACGCGCTTCACATACAGCTTCAGGCCGGCCTTGTGGTCGCGGTTGTACAGATCCATGGGCGCTTTGCCGGGGATGTACAGCAGCTGGGTGTATTCGGTGCTGCCTTCCACCCGGTTGTGGGTGTGGGCAAGGGGCGCTTCAAAGTCGTGGCTGAT
>DAINNP010000104.1:0-7863 GCA_036735785.1 Rhodoferax sp.
ACGAGTTCCGCTTCCCGATGGTGGGCTCGGTCAAGAGCATGGGTGTCGAGCTGACATTGCGCAACGCGCTGGAGCCTTGGCATGTGATGGGCGAAGAAAGTTCCGCAGGCGGCACCGCCCGCTATGTGGACTCCAGCCTGGAGCGCCTCGAAGTGCGCGTCACCGGCCTCAACGAGAGCCGCTATGTGGTTACCTGCAATGGCGAAGCCCTACCCATGACCAGCACCGGCACGGTGGGTGAATTTGTAGCCGCCGTGCGCTACAAGGCCTGGAACCCGCCGAGCAGCCTGCACCCCACCATCGGTGTGCATGCCCCGCTGACCTTTGACATTGTGGATACCTGGATGAAGCGCTCGCTGGGCGGTTGCCAGTACTTTGTGGCCCACCCCGGCGGCCGCAATTACGACACCTTCCCGGTGAACAGCTACGAGGCCGAAAGCCGCCGCCTCTCGCGATTCAGTCCATTGGGCCACACTCCGGGCATGCTGGTGGTGCCACCCGCCACCATCCATGTGCCGGGCAGCAAAGAGTTCCCGTTCACCAAAGACATGCGCAGGAACTGATCTGAAGCGTCACATGGTTCGCATCTAATCTGCTGATGCGAATGTCATTCCTTAGCCAGCAGCCCCGGCTGCACGGGCCGGCGTTGCTGCTGTGCAGCGCGCTGGCCAGTGCAGCTTTTGTGCTCTTGGGTGTGCCCGCGGGCATGTTGCTGGGTTGCATGCTGGCCGGTGTCCTGCTTGCCACGCAGGACATGAATGTGCAGGTCCCTGCACCGCTGTTTGCCATTGGCCAGTCGGTCATCGCCTGCCTCATGGCGCATAGCCTGCATTTCGAGGTGCTGCAACGCGTGGCCGGCGAATGGCCGCTGTTTCTGGGGATTGCTTTTGCGGTCATGGCGGCCAGTGCGCTGCTGGGTTACTGGCTGATGCGCAGCGGTTTGCTGCCGGGCAGCACCGCCATCTGGGGCTTGGCACCGGGCGCGGCCTCTGCCATGGTGCTCATGGCGGGCGATTTCGGTGCAGACACACGGCTGGTGGCATTCATGCAGTACCTGCGGGTTGCCATGGTCACGGCGATTGCTTCGCTGGTGGCTCACTTTGCAACAGGCGTTGCGGCCTCCCCCGAACACGTCGCACCCGGCTGGGATGTTCAGCTGGCCCATTGGTTGCACATCCAGAACCCCTTGCATGCCGGGCTGACTCTTGTGCTGGTACTGCTTGCTGCCTGGCTGGGCCGCATCCTCACATTCCCCGGTGGCCCTTTG
Source organism: Rhodoferax sp. (assembly GCA_036735785.1). Lineage (GTDB taxonomy): Bacteria > Pseudomonadota > Gammaproteobacteria > Burkholderiales > Burkholderiaceae_C > Allorhodoferax. The sequence goes on from DAINNP010000104.1 coordinate 1,268, forward strand.
CTCATCCCCATGGTGCTGGCACTGGCGATGGACAACCTCAGCCCCTGGAAGCTGGAACTGCCGGGCCCGCTGCTGGCGCTGGCGTATGCCGCGCTGGGCTGGGGCATAGGTCTGCGCTTCAACCGCGAAATTCTGGAGCACGCCTGGCGGGTTTTGCCGCGGGTGTTGGTCGCCATCTTTGCCCTGATCGTGCTCGGTTTGCTGATTGCAGGCAGCCTCATGTTTTTTGCGGGCGTTGCCCCACTCACCGCCTACCTGGCCACCAGCCCCGGCGGCGCGGACTCGGTCGCGGTGATTGCCGTGGGCAGCGCGGTCGATGCAGGTTTTGTCATGGCCATGCAAATGATGCGTTTTTTCATGGTGTTGCTGCTGGGTCCGCGCCTCTCGCGCTGGCTGGTGCAACGACTCACAAGCCGCAGTGCGGCCTGACGCGTTTCTTTTTTCAACTCAACCAGGATTTTTATGCCCTCTATCAACTTCATCGGCGGCGAAAAAGGCGGCGTCGGCAAATCGGTGCTGGCGCGCGTTTTGGCCCAGTACTTTATTGACAAGGGCCGCGCCTTCACGGGTTTTGACACCGACCGCTCGCACACCTCCTTCACCCGGTTTTACAGCGACTTCGCGTCGCCGGTCGTGGTGGACACCTACGAGGGTCTGGACCTTGTAGCCGCGGTCTACGAGGAAGAGCCCGCCGAAGGTCCGCCACCGAATGTGATCGTCGATCTGGCGGCGCAAACAGCCGCCCCGCTGGCCCGCTGGGTCAAAGACTCCGACCTGGTTTCGCTGATGGCTAGCATGGGCGTCACGGTGAATTTCTGGCATGTGGCGGATGCCGGCAGAGACTCTGTCGACCTGTTGGACCGCTTGGTTGCCACCTATGGCGCCGGGCCGAACTACATCGTGGTGAAAAACCTGGGCCGCGGCAGCGACTTCTCGCAACTCGAGGAGTCCGCAGCGCTCAAAAAAGCGGTGGCACTCGGCGGTCACGTCACCACTTTGCCCCAGCTGCACGAAGCCAGCATGCGCAAAATCGACCGGCAAAACGCCAGCTTCTGGGCGGCAGTTCACCGCAAAGAGGGGGACGATGCGCTGGGCATGCTGGAGCGCCAACGTGTGAAAACCTGGCTCAAAAACTGTTACAGCACCTTCGACGCGCTGCCGCTGGGCTGAAACACCCGCCAACACTGGAGTGGTTTAGCCGGGTATTGATGAAGATCAAGTGCTCGGACTGGGGATTTCATAACAATCCAGACATGCCCCGCTATCGTGCGGGCATGTCTTTCACCCTAGGAAACCAAGCCATGACACAACGTCGCGAATTTATCATTCAAGTCGCGCTCGGCAGCACCGCGCTGCTGGCAAGCCAGGTTCAAGCAGCAGGCCCCATGTTGGCTGAGACCGACGCCCAGGCCGGTGCACTCGGCTACAAGGCAGACGCCACCAAGGTGGACAAAGCCAAGTTCCCCAAATACGCCGCTGGCCAACTGTGCAACAACTGCGCGCTCTACCAAGGCAAAGCTGCTGACGCCGCTGGCGGCTGCCCCTTGTTTGCCGGCAAGCAAGTCGCCGGCAAGGGCTGGTGCAGCGCGTGGGCCAAAAAGGCCTGATCGTTCTTGTAGCCTGAGTGCTGCGCCCATCGCGGCAGCCCTTGAGGCTGCAGCCGATAGCCACCGCAACTCGTGTTGCCGGTGGCTTTTTTATTGGGGTCGGAACATCTTGAAGAGCTGCTCAGGCCCCACGCTGAAGTAATCCGCCGGCCCGCCGCCGCGCAGCACGTGCCCGGCCGCAGCGGTGTCGTAGACCCCGTCCACCAGCAAGCGCCGGTCCAGGTGCACCCCGACCACCTCGCCCAAGACCAGCCAACTGGGCACCGTGACACCAGCTGCCGTTTGTAGCTGAACGACTTGGGTGCAGCGGCACTCAAAGCTGACCGGGCTTTCCTGCACCCGGGGCACTTGCACCAGGTTGGAGTTCACGGGCGTCAGGCCTGCCAGGGCAAATTCATCGACCTCCGGGCCGACGGGCGCACAGGTCTGGTTCATGGCTTCCGCCAGCGGCCGTGTCACTAAATTCCAGACAAACTCACCGGTGGCCTCGATGTTGCGCACCGTGTCTTTGTAGCCAATGCTCGAAAAACCCACGATGGGCGGCACATAGTTGAACGCATTGAAAAAACTATAGGGCGCAAGATTCAGCACCCCATCCGCGCTGCGGCTCGAAATCCAGCCAATGGGCCGGGGGCCCACGATGGCATTGAAAGGATCGTGGGGCAAACCATGCCCCAAGCGGGGCTCGTAAAAATGGAAGTCAACAGTCATGGGGTATATCCGGCAAGTGGGCTTGGCCGAAAGTATGACCGGCATAGTGATTGCTTGCAGACCGAAGAAATCAGCCCTTGCTGGCATACTTGGTCACAGTGACACATCCTGACGAATCCCGCCCCGACCCCAGCACCGAAAGCGCAGCCGACGTATTGCGCTTTGCGCGCGCCTGCCGCGCCCATGAAAGCCATTTTGACGAACTCCGTGGCGCTATCAATTCAGGAGCTACTGACGCACATTTGACGAGCGTTTGGCGGCAATTCTTTAACAATATGGAGGGCAGCAGCGAGGCTGCACTCGATCAGCATATTGCCAGCCTTCAGCGACAGATCCGTGACAACGGCGTCACCTACAACGTGTATGCCGACGCCGAAGGCCCCCAACGCCCCTGGTCGCTGGACTTGTTTCCGCTGATCGTCGATGCACCGGATTGGGCCCATATCGAGGCAGGCGTGCAACAGCGCATGCAACTGCTCGAAGCAGTCATGGCCGATGTCTACGGCCCGCAGCAGCTCTTGCAGCGCGGTCTTTTGCCGCCCGCTCTGGTGCACGGCCACCCCGGATACTTGCGCCCCATGGCCGGCGTACAGCCGGTGGGCGGGGTACACCTGCATGTGGCAGCCTTTGATCTCGCCCGCGGGCCGGACGGCAATTGGTGGGTGGTGAGCCAGCGGTGCCAGGCGCCGAGCGGCCTTGGCTATTTGCTGGAAAACCGGCTTGCCGTGTCCCGGCAGTTCCCGCAGGCGTTTCAGGCGCTCAAGGTGCAACGCTTGGCCAGCACCTACCGCGCCCTGATGGACAGCCTGAAAAACGCCAGCCCCGCTGGTGCCCAGGCCCACATCGCCCTGCTGACACCCGGCCCTTACAACGAAACCTATTTTGAGCACGCCTACCTGGCCCGCTACCTCGGCCTGAGTCTGGTCGAAGGCAGTGATCTCTTGGTGCGCGATGAGCGCCTTTACCTCAAGACCCTGCGTGGCCTGGTGCCGGTACACGGCCTGCTCAAGCGGGTGGACGACCAGTACCTCGACCCGCTGGAGCTGCGGCCCGACTCCACCCTGGGTGTGCCGGGCCTGTTGCAAGCGATACGCGCCGGCAACGTGCTGGTCGCCAACACCCCCGGTTCTGCGTTTTTGGAGTCGCCCGCGCTGCTGGGCTTTTTGCCGGCCATCGCCCAAGCCTTGCTGGGTGAGCGCTTGAGTCTCCCGGCCTTGCCCACCTGGTGGTGCGGCGAGCGCAGCGCCATGGAAGCCGCTCTGCCCTTGCTCGGCGAGCGCACCATCAAGCCGACTTACCCCGGCTCCAGCATCCACCCCAGCTTTGATGCGATGCTGGGCCACACGCTGCAGCAAAGTGCATTGGACCGCTTGGCCGGCCGCATCGTGCGCCAAAGCGAAGAGCACACGGTGCAAGCCTATATGCCCCTTTCGCAAATGCCGACCTGGCGCCCCGCTGCAGACGGCAAGGGTGGATCAGCAGGTATGGAGGCTCGCTCCGTCATGTTGCGGGTGTTCGCCGTGTCTGCCGGCCGCAACGCCCAAGGCCAACCGGCCTGGCAGGTACTGCCCGGCGGCCTGGCCCGGGTGGCCGGCACGAGCACAGACATTGCCTCCATGCAACGCGGCGGCAGCAGTGCCGACGTCTGGGCGCTCACCCGTGGCGAGGTCGACACCACCACGCTGCTGCCCACCACCCTCACCCCTGCCGTGTTGGCCCAGCGCAAGCGTTTGGTCACCAGCCGCGCTGCCGAAAACCTGTATTGGTTGGGCCGCTATACCGAGCGGGCTGACAACACCATCCGCCTGGCCCGCCTGGCGCTGGAGTACCTGGGCGGCGAAGAGCAGTCCAGCACGCCTTTGCTGCAATGGCTCACGCAGCTGGCGCAAATCAACACACTGGTCCTCCCCGGTGTGCCGTCTGCAGTGCAGGCACGGCGCGTTTTTGAGCGCTCCATCATCGCCAGCCTGGCCTCGCCCGATGGCGCGACCGGCGTGGGCTACAACATGCGCGCTTTGAAGATGGCAGCCGCCACGGTGCGCGAACGCTTGTCCCAGGAGCACTGGGCCACCATCGTGCGGGCCGAGGAAGAGGTGTTCCAGCGTTGCGCCCAGTTGGCCGCGCAAGGCGACTACGCGCCCAACCAGGCCCTGCGGATTCTCAAAGACGCCAGTGACCACCTGGCCGCCATCACCGGCGCCCAAACCGACCGCATGACCCGGGACGATGGCTGGCGCCTGCTGAGCATCGGCCGGCATGTGGAACGGCTGAACTTTCTGGCCACTGCCTTGGACCAGTCACTGGAGACCGGCGCCGTCGATACCGACGGTGGGTTTGAAGCCCTGCTCGGATTGTTTGACAGCACCATCACGTTTCATGCCCAGTACCAGCAGAGCCGCGATGTGGCGGCGCTCATTGACCTGCTAGTGCTGGACCGCGACAACCCGCGCTCACTGGCGTGGGTCGCTCACACGCTGCGGGGCCGCCTGGCCAAACTCGCCCAGAGCCCCGCCCATGAACTCAGTGAAATGAGCTTGCAAGTGCCATCACCCGACCGCTGGGACTTGGCCACTCTGTGTGAAAGCCCGGCCGATGGACCGGTGATGGGCCCGCTGCGGGAGCTCCTCAAGTCCCTATGCCAAGCCGCCTACACCGTGTCTGAGGACATCAGCACCACCTATTTCACCCACTCGGGCGAAACCAAACAAAGCGTGGGTACCTGATGCTGCTGCAAGTCACCCACGAAACCAGCTACGACTACCAACCCGCCGTCGAGACGGCGCAGCATGTGGCCTATCTGGAGCCGCGCGCCCACGGTAGCCAAAACGTGCTGAGCCACAGCCTGATCATCAACCCGCAGCCGGCCCAGCAGCGCAGCGCACCGGATGTGTTCGGCAACCAGCGCTGCTTTTTCTCTCTGCAGATACCCCATAGCGTCTTGCAGGTGCGGGCTTGCAGTCTGGTGTCCACGCGTGAGCACATCCGCCCCCAAAGCAGTTTGCCCTGGGAGACCCTGCGGGACCGGCTGCGCTTTCAGGCCGGTGCGGCTTACGAGGCTGCTGCAGAGTTTGTATTTGCCAGCCCGTTTGTGCCGCGGCAGCTGGAGTTCTCGGGCTACGCGCGCCCCAGCTTTGTTGCTGGCACCAGCCTGATCGCGGTAGCCTGCGACCTGATGGAGCGGATCCACACCGACTTCACCTACGAGTCCCACAGCACCCAGATCAACACCCCGGCACTGCAGGCCCTGGAGCAGCGCAAAGGCGTCTGCCAAGACTTTGCCCACATCATGCTGGCCTGCTGGCGCAGCATGGGCCTGCCTGCCCGCTATGTCAGTGGCTATCTGTTAACCCAGCCTGCGCCCGGACAAGTCAAGCTCATCGGGAGCGACGCGTCCCACGCCTGGGTGAGCGTCTATGTGCCGGACCTTCCTGAGGGTGAGCGCTGGGTGGATTTCGACCCGACCAACAACCGCTGGGGCTGGCACGCGCCCGGGGTCGACTATGTCACCGTGGCTACCGGGCGGGATTTTGGCGATGTGTCGCCGCTGCGAGGCGTCATCCATGGCGGGTCACGGCACACGCTGACGGTGGGTGTCACCGTCGAAGAGATCCGCACCGACAGCCCGACAGCTACGGCCCCTGCGCATAATGACGCGCCGCAGACCCAAATCCAAACACAAACGCAAGGCCCTGCGGCAGGCATGTCTCAATCGCAGTCTCAATAAACAAAGTAACAGCAATCCGGTGGAGATGTTTTACCCGCTACGGAATTGCTATACTTTTGATAGCTATAGGCGCGCATTCAATGAGCGCCAGATGCACTTTTTACTTGTAAACCTGAGAGATCTCCCATGAGCATTTACGACAAACTCGCCGCACTCCAGATCACCTTGCCACCTGTTGCCATTCCGGCAGCAGCCTACGTGCCCTTTGTGCAAACCGGCAAGCTCGTGTTCTTGAGCGGCCACATCGCCAAAAAAGACGGCAAGCCCTGGGTCGGCCAGTTGGGCAAAGACACCACCACCGAGCAAGGCAAAGCGGCAGCGCGTGCGATCGCGATCGACCTGATGGGTACCCTGCACGCTGCGGTGGGCGACCTGAACAAGGTCAAACGCATTGTCAAGGTCATGTCTCTGGTGAACTCCACCGGCGATTTCACCGAGCAACACCTGGTGACCAACGGCGCGAGCGAGCTCTTTGGTGAAGTCTTCGGCCCCGAAGTCGGCGCGCATGCCCGCAGCGCCTTCGGTGTCGCCCAGATCCCGATGGGTGCGTGCGT
>DAINNP010000105.1:0-7827 GCA_036735785.1 Rhodoferax sp.
CTGTTCACCAAGCCGAAGGAATACAAGGCCGGCAAGGTCTATGTGTTGCCCAAGCACCTGGACGAAAAAGTGGCACGCTTGCACCTGAAGAAGGTCGGCGCCATGTTGACCGAACTGACAGACGAGCAGGCTTCGTACATCGGTGTGAGCAAAGCCGGTCCGTACAAAAAAGACACCTACCGCTATTAATAGCACCCCCGAGGCGCTTTCAGCGCCTCCCCCTCGAGGGGGCGATACCAGCAGGTCGGCAGAGCCGAACCTGCGGTATCTCTGGCCTTGAGGGTGTGTGGGATAACTTTGGATAACGATGCGAATTGATCAACTTTTGGTGCAGCGTGGGCTGGCCAGCACCCGCTCGCAGGCTCAGCGCCTGATTGCGGATGGCGTGGAGTGGCTGAAGATGGAGCTTTCGGGCGAAGTCTGGAAACGTGTGGCCAAAAATGGCGATGAAGTGCCCGATGGCGCCAAGATCCGTTTGCTCGATGATTCCGAAGCGCGTTATGTGTCCCGCGGTGGACTCAAGCTCGAAGCGGCCCTGAAGCAAGTTGGCCTGTCCGTTACCGGACTGCGTTGTCTGGATGTGGGGCAAAGCACCGGTGGCTTCACCGATTGCTTGCTGCAAGCCGGTGCGCAATCGGTCGTGGGTGTGGATGTGGGCAGTGCCCAGTTGCATCCCTCGCTGCGCAGCGATCCGCGTGTGTTATGCGTCGAGTCAGTCAACGCGCGTACGCTTTCCGCTATGGATTTGGTAGCTGCATATGCAGATAGCACGGGCGCTGGCGGCCAATTTGATGAAGAATCAGACAGCGCGGATGACTGGGACGATGAAGACGACTTCGACGACGAAGACGCGGCTCCAGCGCAAGAGGCTGCCGAGCCAGAACCGGTAGAGCTGCCGCCTGAGTTTGCTCCGTCCTTTGATCTGCTCGTGGCTGATCTGTCCTTTATTTCGCAGACCCTGGTATTGCCTGCTGCGGTGGAGTTGCTCAAAGAGGGCGGCATGTTGCTTACGCTGGTCAAACCCCAGTTCGAGCTGCAGCCCGGCCAAGTGGGCAAGGGCGGGATCGTCAAAGACCCCGAGATGTACCCGATCGTGGAGCAGCGCTTGCGCGAGACTTGTGCAGACCTCGGGCTCACCGTGACCCATTGGTTTGACTCCGCCATCGAAGGCGGCGACGGAAACCGCGAATTCTTTATTTGCGCCCGCAAGGCGGGTTGAATTCAGTCCCCGCCACGGCGGGCGCTGAGACGGAGAACACTATGTTTACAAGCAATCGGATTCCATTGAGCTTGGAATTCTTTCCGCCCAAAACCCCGGAGGGGGTTGAAAAATTGCGCTTGGTGCGCCAGCAACTGTATGGTTTGGCGCCTGAGTTTTGTTCGGTCACCTTTGGTGCCGGTGGCTCGACCCAAGAGGGTACCTTCAACACCGTGCGCGACATCTTGTCGGAAGGGGTGAGCGCGGCTTCCCACTTTTCGTGCGTGGGTGCTACCAAAGATACGGTACGAGCACAACTTGCAACACTTAAGGCGATGGGCGTGAAGCGCTTGGTCGCTTTGCGGGGCGACTTGCCGAGCGGCTATGGCGCGGGTGGTGAGTTTCAGTACGCCAGTGACTTGGTAGCCTTTATCCGTGCCGAAACTGGCGACGACTTCCACATTGAAGTGGCTGCCTACCCCGAAGTGCACCCGCAGGCCAAATCACCGGCCAGCGACCTTCAGGCATTTGCTGCCAAGGTCAAAGCGGGTGCCAATTCCGCAATCACCCAATACTTCTACAACTCGGATGCCTATTTCCGGTTTCTGGAAGAGGTGGATGCTTTGGGCGTTACGGTGCCCGTGGTGCCGGGCATCATGCCCATTACCAGCTCGACCCAGCTGATGCGTTTTTCGGATGCGTGTGGTGCCGAGATTCCGCGTTGGATTCGCTTGCGTCTGCAGAGCTACGGGGATGACGTGGCATCCATCAAGGCGTTTGGCTTGGAGGTGGTAACCGATTTGTGCGAGCAACTGCGCGCTGGCGGTGCCCCCTCCATCCATTTCTACACCATGAACCAGAGCGCCCCGACTCTAGCCTTGTGTAAAAACCTTGGCCTGAGCGCCTGAAATAACTGCCGGCTCAGCCGCCGGAGTCGAGGGTGGACGTTGCATTGGCGTCCTGCCCGAGCAATTTCACCATTTGGGGCAGCGCGTCCTTGAGGGCTGCCTTCAGTGTGTGCGGTGGGTTGATCAAAAACATGCCGCTGGCAGGCAAGCCGGGGCGTACCACTTCGCCTTGCTCGTCGGTCGTCAGCTTGCTCGACTTGACGGTGAGCGTCGCGTGCAACCATGATTTGCCGGCCTTGTTCGCCATGGTTTTGAGTTTCTTCGGCAGGTCATGGGCCTCTGGCCGCGGAATGATGGGGTACCACACCGCATAGGTTCCGGTTGCAAACCGCAGCATGGAGTCGGCCACCATGCTTGCCACCCGCATGTAGTCGTTTTTGACTTCATAGCTCGGATCGCACAGCACCAAAGCACGGCGCGAGGGTGGCGGTAAAAACTTCTTGAGTCCCTCAAAACCGTCTTCGCGCAATACGGTTACTTGCCGGCCGGCTTCGAGCTGGGCCACGTTGGCGATCAGTGTTTTGGTGTCGGTGGGGTGTAGCTCGAATAACTTGAGCTTGTCGCGGCCACTCAGCAGGCTCTGGATGATGAAAGGCGAGCCGGGGTAGACCGACCAGGTGTTGCCCGCGTTGAAGCTCGCCACCATGTCGATGTAGTCCTGCAAGGCGGGCGCAAACGGCGTCTCGGGCTTGTTGGCAACCAGTTTCAGGAAGCCTTCGGCGGCCTCTTCGCTGGTCTTGGCAAAGTCGCCATCGAGTTTGTAAAGCCCGGCTCCTGCGTGGGTATCAAAAACGTTGAGCGCGGTCTCTTTTTGCGTCATGTGGCGCAAAACTGCCAGCAAAGTGGTGTGTTTCAGCACGTCGGCATGGTTGCCGGCGTGGAAGGCGTGTCGATAACTAAACATCCCCTATGATACCCAGCGACCCGCGGTGTCATGTACATCAAGTTTGGAAAGGGGCCTCGAAAGGGCCTTTGCGGGCATAAAAACACAGAGTTCACCTCACGCCATGGTTGACATTCACACGCCGCCTGCTTTAGCCCGGGTCACTGGGGCCGGGCATATGGACGCCCTCGCTCTTGGAACCCGTCTCGCTGAGTTCGAGATCAAGGGCTTGCTGGGTGTGGGGGGGTTTGGCATGGTCTACCGGGGTTATGACCATTCCTTGCACCGGGCGGTCGCGATCAAAGAGTACATGCCCACCAGCTTGGTCGGGCGCGACAACCAGTGCTCTGTCACCGTAAAGTCGGTCTCAGACACGGCCGCTTTTGAGTCAGGGTTGCGTTCCTTTATTGCGGAGGCGCGTTTGTTGGCCCGCTTTGATCATCCGTCGTTGGTCAAGGTGTATCGCTTCTGGGAAGCCAACAATACCGCCTACATGGCGATGCCTTTGTATGAGGGCATCACCCTCAAGGAAGCCCGTCGGCGGATGAGTGGCCCTCCACCGCAGGAGTGGCTCCAGTCCGTATTGTGGTCGGTCTTGGCTGGCTTGAAAGTGTTGCACGACAACAGCACACTGCACCGGGATGTGTCGCCCGACAATATTTTTTTGCAGAACATCGGCCCGCCGGTCTTGCTGGATCTGGGCGCTGCGCGACGCGCCATTCTGGACACCAGCCAAAAGCACACCGCTATTCTTAAGGTGAATTACGCGCCGATCGAGCAGTATGCCGATGCCCGCGACATGCAAGAGGGCCCGTGGACAGACCTCTATGCCGTAGCGGCGGTGATACACGGGTGCGTTTGCAATGAGCCGCCGCTACCTGCTACTTTTCGCGCAGTGCGTGACCGCTTGCCTGTGTTCTCACAGGTTGCACTCACGGCCGAAACGTATTTCAACCAGAAATACGCTGAAGGTTTTGTCAGTGCTATCTCCCATGCATTGGCGATTGAGCCGGCTGAAAGAACGGTGAGTGTGGAGGCTTTTATCCAGGAAATCGGAATGAAGTCGCCCCCCGATCTCGCACGATTCGACTGGCGCGCAGCATTAGGGGATTCGGTGACTGTGGTGGAAACCGGTAACGATCCGGCACCAATCACCACTGAGTTGCTCACGACGCAGCCGGTCTTGGACTTCCCGGATACCGTGTTCCAGTCCAGCACGTTTGATCACTCGAAAACGATCAAGGTGTCTCCCAGGGTGGAGTCGCCGGCCCGGCAGCGGCGGGACGTGGCCGCACAAGGTGCCGCAGCCCGCAAGTCGCTCAGGCTGTGGGCGATAGTCGGCGTGGCACTAGTCGCCTCGCTGATGTGGTTCATGCGGCCGGTACCCCCATCCACAATGGCTGCGCCGCCGATAGAGCATGTGCCGATCCCGAGTCCTGTGGTGACCGAGGTCGCTCCGGTGGTGCCACCATCACAAGTTCAGGCAAAGCAGGACCCCGCCGCTGTGCCGCTTGCGCCTGCGAAATCCGCGAGTGGAGCGGTTGCCAGCGGGCGTGCCAAGCCAATCGCTGTGCCCAAGTCCCCGGTAGGGACTGGTGCCTCACCCGCGGTGTCCGAAAGGCCGGCGAACCCGTCGGCTGCTGGCGCTGTCACCGGACCTAGCGGCGTGGATAAGCCGCTTTCGGGGGCGTCTCCGGCGAATGACCCGATTGCCATCTGTGCAACTGCTTCTATTTTTACCCGGACCATGTGCGTGTACCGCGAGTGCCAACGGCCCGAGTTTTACAACCTGGCCGTATGTGTGGCTGACCGCAAGCATTGGGAAGAGCAAAACAAAACCCGTAATTGATTTACGAGAGCAAGTTTGCGGTTTTTGCAGGGGCTTTGTATAATCGAGGGCTTCGCAGCGCTTTTGTGGCTCCGCGGCGAAGAATTTATTCCCACCTAAGAGATTCCCATCAGAGGAACGCCGACCGTGGAAAAGAGCCCTCCCAAACCTTCTTTTTAAAGAGAAAACTCATGTCTACATTCAGCGCAAAACCCGCTGAGGTCGTGCACGAGTGGTTTGTGGTTGACGCGACCGATAAGGTCCTCGGACGAGTAGCCAGCGAAGTTGCTCTCCGTTTGCGCGGCAAACACAAGGCCATTTACACGCCTCACGTCGATACCGGTGATTTCATCGTCGTTATCAACGCAGCCCAACTCAAAGTGACTGGCACCAAGTCCTTGGACAAGGTGTACTACCGCCATTCCGGTTACCCCGGCGGTATCACAGCCACTAACTTCCGTGACATGCAGTCCAAGCATCCCGGTCGCGCTTTGGAAAAAGCCGTCAAGGGCATGCTGCCCAAGGGTCCCCTGGGCTACGCCATGATCAAGAAGCTCAAGGTGTACGGTGGTGCTGAGCATCCCCACACTGCCCAGCAACCCAAAGTGTTGGAACTGTAAGGAGCTCTCATGATTGGTGAATGGAACAATGGAACAGGCCGTCGCAAATCCAGCGTCGCCCGCGTTTTCCTGAAAAAAGGCACTGGCAAGATCACTGTGAACGGTAAAGACATCGAAAACTTCTTCGGTCGTCAAACCTCCATCATGATCTGCAAGCAACCCCTGATGCTGACTAACCACGCTGAATCGTTTGACATCATGGTCAACGTTGCTGGCGGCGGTGAGTCCGGCCAAGCGGGTGCTACCCGTCACGGCATCACACGTGCATTGATCGATTACGACGCGAGCCTCAAGCCCGCGCTGAGCCAAGCCGGCTTCGTAACCCGTGACGCACGTGAAGTGGAACGTAAGAAGGTCGGCTTCCACGGCGCGCGTCGTCGTAAGCAGTTCTCCAAGCGTTAATCACGCTGCAACTTCAGGTTGCACATCTACAGCCGCTCGAGTGCAAGCTCTGGCGGCTGTTTTTTTGTGGACTGCTAGACTTCGCCCCTCATGAGATTTCGACTTCTTCGACGCCGCCTGACCATCAGCGCCCCCCGGATGGCCGTGCGCAGTGCCATGCCGTGGCCTTTTCGTTGGGCCTTGTTGGCGATTGTCTTGGGCTTTTGTTCCGCTATCGGGCTATGGGCCTTTGAGTTCGGCAAGGATATTGCCGGCCTCGAGAAAGGGTCCAAGGAGGAGCTGGTGCAACTTCGTGCCGCTGCCGCCGCGCTACAAACAGAAGTGCTGACCCTGAAAGCGGAGAGGGACCAGGCGCAATCGGTTGCTAACACTGCGGATACCTTGGTAACCGCAGAAAAAGCATCGCAGGAAAAACTCATTTCCCAAATAAGGCAGCTCGAGGCCGACAACCGGGCCTTGCGAGACGATTTGGGATTTTTCGAGAAGCTGATTCCGTCTGGTGGGGTTGAGGGCATTGCAATACGGGGTCTGCAGGCGGAACTGACAACGCTTGGCACCTTAAAATGGCAAGCGCTGGTCATGCAGGCCGGCCGTAACAGCCAAGAGTTTGCAGGTCGTTTGGAAATAACTCTGGTGGGGACGGCCAATGGCAAGCCCTGGACGGCTTCGTTACCCGAAGGGCCCATTGCCCTCAAGGTCAAGCAATACGGGCGCCTAGAGGGGGAGTTTCAGCTTCCACCCCAAGCCGTGGTGAAAAGTGTGTCAGCGCGTGTTCTTGATGGGTCTGTTGTCCGTGCAACGCAGACGCTCAAGCTTTAAGTCATTCAAGGTATGCCATGTTCAACAAAAATAAACAGCCACCTATCAAGAGTCTCATTGCAGATGGAACAGAGATCCAAGGAAACCTGAGCTTTTCCGATGGCCTGCGGGTCGATGGTACCGTCGTAGGCAATGTGTATGCGGCCGAAGCAGCCATGAGCATCCTCGTGATTTCGGACTCTGCGAGCATTACTGGTTCCATTACTGCCGATCACATCATCATCAACGGCACGGTGAAAGGCCCCATCCATGCGCGTCGCATGTTGGAGCTGCAACCCAAGGCCCGGATCGAGGGTGACATTGAATACGCCGCGCTGGAAATGCACCAGGGCGCCTTGATTGCGGGCCAGCTGCGACCGATGCTGCTCGGCGAAGAAAAACCCACATTGAAACTAGCGGCAAATAACCAGTGAGTGAATTCCCGAGCGGATTCCTGTACTATTTGCCTTATTCCCGTATCTGAATGGAGTCGCCATGAGCGCCGTTGCTGAAAACATCCACACTGACATGCCTTCCCCGATTCTGTTTACCGACAGCGCCGCGGCAAAAGTCGCTGACCTGATCGCCGAGGAAGGTAATCCTGATTTGAAATTGCGCGTATTCGTGCAGGGTGGCGGCTGTTCCGGCTTTCAGTACGGCTTTACCTTTGACGAAATCACGAACGAAGACGACACCACCATGACCAAAAATGGCGTGTCTTTGTTGATTGATGCCATGAGCTACCAGTACTTGGTGGGCGCAGAAATCGACTACAAAGAAGATTTACAAGGCGCGCAGTTCGTCATCAAGAACCCCAATGCCACAACTACCTGTGGCTGCGGTTCATCTTTCTCGACCTGATCTGTCAGGCCGGATAGATTGCTCCGAGTATGCGGGCGCCTTGGGCGCCCGTTACTTTTGGCAAACTGGATGGTCGGTGAAGTGAGGTTTGCCGCGCCAGCCAGGCGAAAGCAGTCGCCTCCACTTGCAGTGGCGGCAGGCCGAGAGACTCGGAGCTCTGCACCTTGCATCCCGGCAACAGCGCTTGCAAACGTCGCATGAGCGAGCCGTTATAGGCCCCGCCGCCACACACAGCGACCACACGGCACGCCGCCATATTTCGCTGTAACGCATCAGCACACGTGCGCGCTGTGAACTCCGTCAGGGTTGCTTGAATATCGGCGGGGGTG
>DAINNP010000106.1:0-7708 GCA_036735785.1 Rhodoferax sp.
CCCCCCAACCCGCGCCCACGCCCCTCGCAATTTCGCCTTCGGCCAATACGCCCGCGCCAACAGCAGCAGCACCTACTGCTGTAGCGGCCACCCAAACCAATGTCACCGGAAACAGCAATGCACCCGCAGCCCCTCCCGCTCCACCGCGGGTTGAGTTGCCATCCAGCGATGCAGATTATTTGAACAACGCCAAGCCAGCCTACCCCGCTATCAGCAAGCGCTTGGGCGAACAAGGCCGCGTCGTAGTGCGTGTTTTCATTGATGCCGAAGGGCAAGCCAGCCAAGCCAGTGTCAAGCAAAGCAGCGGTTTTGATCGACTCGATCAAGCCTCCGTCGAGACCGCTCTGAAATGGCGCTATGCGCCGGGCAAGCGCGCCGGGGTTGCGCAGGGCATGTGGTTCGACGTGCCGCTTAACTGGCAACTCACACGCTAGTCCCTCTTTTCATTCACATTCAATTTATTTTCTTCGGAGTTACTTATGGAATCACAACTCGGCCTCATCACACTTTGGAACCAGGGCGACTGGGTCACCAAATCGGTGGCACTTCTGCTGCTCGGAATGTCCTTGGCATCGTGGATCGTCATCCTGATCAAGGCTTTGGACATTTTCAAGTTCAAGGCCCTCGCAGGCCGCACCGAAAGCTTCTGGCACAGCGCTGACTTTGAATCCGGCATGACAACGCTGGGGAACCCGGTCGACAACCCGTTTGTCCAATTGGCACGTTCGGGACAAGAGGCTACCGCCCACCACCGCCACACGCAAACCCAATTGCACGATGCGCTGGACATCAGCGACTGGATCAGCCGCGCCCTGCGCAACAGCATTGATGACAGCACGGCGCGTTTCCAGAGCGGTCTCGCGGTGTTGGCATCGGTCGGTTCTACCGCACCTTTTGTGGGCTTGTTCGGCACCGTTTGGGGCATCTACCACGCCCTCATGGGCATTGGCGCTTCCGGCCAAGCCACCATCGACAAGGTCGCCGGTCCGATTGGCGAAGCGCTGATCATGACTGCTTTGGGCTTGGCAGTCGCCATTCCGGCGGTGCTGGGCTACAACGCTCTGGTGCGTGGCAACAAGTCCATCCTGACCAAGCTCAACCGTTTTGCCCACGATTTGCACGCCTATTTTGTGACCGGTGCACGGGTTCCCCACGTTCAGAGCGGTGACAGCAAAGTCGTCGCCATGAAAAAAGCCTGATCCGCCTAAGGAGCCCCCATGTCATTTGGAATGCAAGACGCTGGTTCAGACAACGATGCCGAAGTCATGAACGAAATCAACATGACACCGCTTGTCGATGTGATGTTGGTGCTGCTCATCATCTTCATCATCACAGTGCCGGTGATGAAACACGCTGTCAATGTAGAGCTGCCAACCGCCAGCAGCCAACAGGAGCAGATCAAACCGGAGACACTTCAGCTGAGTGTGGACGCCCAGGGCGCTTACTTTCTGAACCAATCGCCAGTAGCCACAGACGCCCTGAGCGGGCTCTTGCAAACAGAAGCAGCCAAAGAGCCGCAACCGGAATTGCACATCCGAGGAGACAAAGCTGTGCGCTATGAGTTCGTGGCGCAAGCCATGGCGTCTGCCCAACAGGCGGGGTTACGGAAAATCGGATTCATCTCCGAGCCGGCCCGCTAGCCGCAACTCGCACCGACTTGACCCATGGAAACCTTTCAGTCGCAACCCCGTACGCTTGCCCCGATCCCCGCTCCTTTAGGCCCCGGGGAACACCGCACTGTCTCAAAGCCGATCAATAGCGCCGCCAGCCGGGTTGTCAAAGCGAGCACTCTTCTCGGGGAGCACCAAAGTGTGGACATTGAGTACAACGGTCAGAGGTACCGCCTGCAGACAACCAAGGCAGGCAAACTGATTTTGACCAAATAGTCGTTAAGCAATAAAAATAGCGGGTAGCCCACACAAAATGTGCGCTACCCGCTATCTTTTTAAGAGCAGACGGTCGACTTACAGTCCGATAGCTGCAATGCCTGCTTTGGCGATCTGGGCGTCTTCGTTCGACTTCACGCCGCTCACACCCACCGCACCCAGGCATTGGCCGTCCTTCATGATCGGCACGCCGCCTTCGAGCAGGGCATCGAGGTTGGGCGCGCTCAAAAAGGACACGCGGCCGCCGTTGATCATGTCTTCATACACTTTGCTCTCGCGGCGCCCCAGAGCGGCGGTGCGTGCCTTTCCGGGCGCAATGTGGGAAGAAATGGGCGCCGCGCCATCCAGGCGCTGGAATGACAACAAATGACCGCCATCGTCCACGATGGCAATACTCACGGCCCAGCTGTGTTTCGCAGCTTCTGCCTGAGCGGCGGCGGCGATGGCGGTGACGTCGGCAAATTCGAGAACGGCTTTGGTTTTCATAAGGTGTGCAGGTGATAAGGGTGAAAACCCTGAGCATAACCAAACGCGGAGTCCTTTTACCCCGCTCGCGCGCAGATCACACCCACCCGAATTGACAAGAATAAGCATACAAACCGTGGGGGTGGCAGCACGAAGGCCTAGAATGTTTGCACTGCTTGCTGTAACCGTGCATGTGCGCGACTCAAGCAGTCAACAACTGGAGTTACACCATGACCGATCGCACTACTACCTTTGGCCAGAGCCTGGGCTATGGCGCATCAACCGCGCAACGCAACAAGGTGCTGCGCAACACATATTGGCTGCTCTCACTGAGCATGGTTCCCACCGTGGTGGGCGCCTGGGTGGGCGTGGCGATGAACTTGGGCCCTATTTTCAGCGGCATCCTTGGCTTCGTGCTGTTCATGGCCATCGCTTTCGGCTTCATTTTCGCGATTGAAAAGACCAAGAATTCTGCGGCTGGCGTCCCTGTGCTGCTGGGCTTTACTTTCTTCATGGGGCTGATGATGTCTCCCCTGATCCAGCGCACCCTGGGCTTTAGCAATGGCCCTCAACTCATCATGACGGCATTTGCCGGCACCGCGGGTGTGTTCTTCGCCATGGCCAGCTTGGCCACCGTGATCAAGCGCGACCTGAGCGGTATGGGCAAGTGGTTGTTTGTCGGCACCATCGTGTTGATCGTGGGTGGTTTGGTAAACGCCTTTGTGGGCTCCACTGCTGGCATGATGGCCTTGTCGGTGGCTGCCATCGGCATCTTCAGCTTCTGGATGCTGTATGACGTCAAGCGCATCGTAGACGGCGGCGAAACCAACTACATCACCGCGACCCTGAGCCTGTACCTGAACATCGTGAACGTGTTCCAGAACCTGCTCGCGCTGCTGGGCATTTTCGGCGGCGAACGCGACTAAGGGGGGTAGCTGCCTCAGATGGCAGCACGCGCTCAACAAAAAAGGCCCTGAGGGGCCTTTTTTGTTGTCAATATCAACACCGGAATGCCGATAACACCAGTAGCACTTCATCCGCCTTATGACACTACGCCCTCTTCTGTTGCTACTCCCCTTGCTGCTCTCAGGTTGCGATCTGCAATCGATTCAGGCAGCAATGGCCGACCCGAAGATCGCCCAACGCGAGGCGGAGGCCAAAGCCATCGGCAGCGCCTGCCGGCACGGGCTGCGTAGCATTGAAGACTGCTACTCGCTCAACGAGAAAGCATCCAAATCCGCCATTTTCAACGGCTGGAAAGAGATGGATCTCTACATGCGCGAAAACAAAATTGAAGGGGTTGCGCCCCAAGGCTTGAAACCCCCTCCACCTCCGCCGCCACCACAGCCAGCTGAGGCCGTGATCACCGAGCAAGAAGATGTGCCCAAGGCCAAAAGCAAAGTAAAAGCCAAAGGGGAGCACTAGGCTCCACTGCTTCAGTCTTTTCGCTCGAACACCGCAATGCTCTCCACGTGCGCCGTGTGGGGGAACATGTTCACCACGCCAGCCTTGGAGCAGGTGTAACCTGCCTCATTGACCAGCACTCCAGCGTCCCGGGCCAAAGTGGCAGGCGCGCAGCTCACATACACAATGCGCTTGGGCGGTGTCCAGCCCTTGCGCAGCTCGGGCTGCTGGCACAGCGCTGCCAAGGCTTGCACCAGTGCATAGGCACCCTCACGCGGGGGGTCAATCAGCCACTTATCGGCAGAGCCATCCGCAATCAATACTTCAGGCGTCATGTCGAACAGGTTGCGCGCTACAAATTCAGTAGCTGCCAGCGGAGATTCTGCGGGCGCTGCAGCCGCTTTTCGCTTGGAATTAAAGACCAGGTTTTCACGCGAACGGGCCACCAGAGCTTCAGCCCCTTCAATACCCAACACTTCGCGCGCTTGGGTAGCCAGTGGCAGGGTGAAGTTGCCCAAGCCGCAGAACCAATCAATCACACGTTCAGTCTTCTCCACCTGCAAAAGACCCAGCGCCCTTGAGACCAGCACTCGGTTGATGTGGGGGTTGACCTGCGTGAAATCGGTCGGACGGAACGGCATGGTGATGCCAAAGTCAGGCAGGCTGTAGGCCAACTCTCCGGTCTCATGGCCCGGCAACTCGTCCAGGCGGTGAATGGTTTCAGGGCCCTTGGGCTGCAACCACCATTGCAAACCCGCTTGGGTCGCTGCAAAGGCCCGCAGGCGGGCTTTGTCAGCCTCCGACAGCGGCTCCATATGGCGCAGGACCAACGCAATAACGCCAGCCTGATTGTCTTGTTGGTCGCTGATGTCGCCCATGGCGAGCTCAAGTTGCGGAATGGTTTCCACGGCGTCCATGGATTCGATCAGCTGGCGCAGAGGCATCAGCATCGCGCTGACCCTGGGCGCCAGCACGTGGCAGACCTTCATATCCGCCACATAGCGGCTCTTGCGCTCATGGAAGCCGATCAGCACCGCACCCTTTTTCCGAACAAATCGTACGGACAAACGACCACGGTAGCGGTAGCCCCACGAGGGCCCCTCGATGGGCCGCACCACATTGTCCGGCTTGAGTTTGCCGATGTGATGCAGGTTGTCTTCCAGTACACGTTGCTTCACGGCCACTTGGGCCCCCACGTGTAAGTGCTGCATCTTGCAGCCGCCACAGGCGCCTTCATGCAGACCAAAGTGCGGGCACGCAGGCTGTACCCGCTGGGAAGACTCGATGTGGATCTCGGTCAGAGTGCCCTTTTCGAAACTGGCCTTGCTGCGGTGCATCTGAGCACTCACCACTTCAAAGGGGAGCGCCCCTTCAATAAACACCACTTTGCCGTCAGGCCGGTGGGCGACCCCCTGGGCTTCGAGGTCTAGAGATTTCACTGCCAGCCAGCCATCAGGCAGCTGCGGCGTGGCCGCTGTGTCGTTGTTGTGTTCGTCAGTCATCCCTGAATTGTCTCAGGTCCGACCGCATTCCCTCCAAAACTCCGCTTCGATCTCTCCTCGGATTACTAAGGCGATAAAAAAGCCTCAGCAGCCTAACGAGCGGGGAGGTATTTCATCGGATCCACCGGTTTGCCTTGGCGGCGAACCTCGAAATGCAACTTGACGCGATCTGCATCGGTGCTGCCCATTTCGGCGATCTTTTGACCCTTCTTCACCGTCTGGTCTTCTTTCACCAGCAAGGTCTGGTTATGGGCATAGGCCGTCAAGAAGGTGTTGTTGTGCTTGAGGATGATCAGGTTGCCATAGCCGCGCAATCCGGCACCGGCATACACGACTTTCCCCTCACCCGCTGCCACAACGGGGTCACCGGCATTCCCGCCAATGTCCAAGCCTTTGTTTTTGACTTCGTCAAAGCCAGCTAGCACTGCTCCATTGCCCGGCCACATCCAAGCGACTGCATCGTCGCTCGCGGCAGCGGGGGTAACCGCCGCAACCACAGGCGCACTGGCAGGAGCAGATGCTGCCTTGGCCGGTGCACTCGCTGCTGCGGTGGTGGCGGAGGCCGCTCTGGCCGGCGCACTCGCCGCCGAAGACTGCCCGTTAGCGGGCGGCAGCGCCGTCACAGTGCTACTACTGCTTGCCACCGGCTTGGTACCTGCAGCTTCTGCCACCGCTACCGGCTGCACGATCCGCAGTACTTGGCCCACTTCAATTTTGTTGGGGTTGTCCAGCGCGTTCCAGCGTGCGATGTCTTTATGACTTTGGCCGCTTTCCAAGCCAATACGAATCAGCGTATCGCCGGGCTTGACGGTGTAGAAGCCCGGCTTACCTGCATTCTCAAAGCCGGGAGGCTGCTTGACCGCTTGGGTGCGCGGGTCGGTGCTCACCGTTTGTTGCGGCGCTTGGCTGGAGCGATCCTCGACAGGCGCACGGGTAATGGGCTTGGAGCCACAACCCGCCACCACCAGCACCGCGGCACCCGCAACACCAAACCACAAACTACGCATACCAACCATATTGATTTTTCCCTTCAGGCAACGCCCGATTTTAGGGGTACAAAATGCACCGCCTCCAGAATGCTCTGGCGCAGGCCTTGGGCTGTTTTATCAACGACCAGGAGCGCCTGCCCTCCGGCGTGCGCCACGGGAGCGACCAAGCGTCCACCCACCGCTAATTGATCAATCCACGCTTGCGGCAAAGCATCGCCTCCGGCGGCCGAAATAATTCCTGCATAAGGCCCCCCCTTGGGATAACCCGCCATGCCATCCCCGAACAGCAAATGCACATTGGGCAAGCGCAGAGGCCTCAAATTGTCTCGGGCCTTATCGTGCAAACCCTTCAAGCGCTCAATGCTGTAGACCTCTGTGGCCACACGGCTCAGCACTGCGGCCTGGTAGCCGCAACCGGTGCCGATTTCCAGTACGCGGCCCATGGGCCCGGTGGCACCATTACGCAACAGCTCGATCATGCGAGACACCACTCCCGGCTTGGAAATGGTCTGCCCCAGCCCGATGGGCAGGCTGGTGTCTTCGTAGGCCTGGTTCACTAAGCCACTGTCCACAAACCGGTGTCGCTCAATCGAACCCATGGCAGACAAAACCAAGGGGTCCGTGACACCCTGCCCGGCCAGCTTTTGCACCATGCGTTGCCGCACCGCCAGCGAATCCATCCCCAAACCTTGGGGGACAGGTACGCCGGAGGCTCCACTTTTGTGAGCCACCGTTTTAGCAGCGCCTGTTACGGAAACAGCTTGGCCCCGCGGTGCCAGTGGCATTACCGTACCTGACGGATGCGGCCGGTTTTTCGCAAGGGTGGTGTCGAGCCGCGCCGGAAAGGAGGGCCGCTCCTTCATACCTTGGGCGATGAGGTCAAACGGTTCATCGACTGAGCCCAATAGCCCAGGTTGTCATGGTCTGTGAGATCGACTTTGAGCGGGGTCACGGCAACATGGCCTTGAGCTGTGGCATGGAAATCAGTGCCATCAGCGTCGTCCTTCACCGGACCCGCGGCACCGATCCAGAACATGGTTTCCCCTCTGGGGCTTTGCTGCTTGATCACTTTCTCGGCAGCGTGTCGCTTACCCAGGCGACATAGCTTGGCGGCGCCGATCATCTCAAAAGGCAAATTGGGAATATTGACATTGAGCAGCCAAGGCGCAGTGGTGATCATTTGCTGCTGCTGCATTGCAAGCACCATCTCACGGGCTTTTTGCGCTGCAGATTGCAAGTGAACCCAGTCCCGCTCCACTTGGGAAAATGCAATCGCTGGAATGCCGAACAAAAAACCTTCCATCGCGGCACCGACAGTGCCTGAGTAGATAGTGTCATCCCCCATATTGGCACCGTTGTTGATACCCGACACCACCAAATCTGGACGGTAATCAAGTAAACCGGTGAGCGCGATGTGCACACAATCTGCAGGTGTGCCGTTCACGTAGCGGAAACCGTTCGC
>DAINNP010000107.1:0-7656 GCA_036735785.1 Rhodoferax sp.
GGCTCGTCGGCCAAGATGAGTTGCGGCCGGTTCACCAGCGCGCGCGCAATGGCCACCCGCTGCTGTTGCCCGCCCGACAGTTCGGCCGGCGTGTGGTGGGCCCGCTCGCCCAAGCCCACGCGCTGCAAAGCCTCGAGGGCGCGCGCATGGCGCTCCGGTGCTTTGACACCCGCGTACACCATAGGCAGCTCCACGTTTTCGAGCGCACTGGTGCGGGCCAGCAGGTTGAACTGCTGGAATACAAAGCCGATTCGCCGGTTGCGGATAGAGGCCAGCGCGTCGGGCCTCATGTCTTGCACCGCCTCGCCGGCCAGCAGGTAGCTACCGCTGCCGGGCTGGTCCAGGCAGCCCAAAATATTCATCAAGGTCGATTTGCCGGAACCCGAGGTGCCCATGATGGCCACCATCTCGCCCTCGGCAATGTCCAGCGACACGCCGCGCAGCGCGTGCACCGTTTGGTCGCCCATGGCGTAGGTCTTGGTCAGTTCGCGGGCCGATATCAGCATCGGGCTGCCCTCAAAACGGCGACCGGGGGCCGCTGCCACCGGCTTTGGCAGAGGATGTGTTTTTGAGACCCGTGATCACTTCAGCGCCCTCCGCCAGACCGGCAGACCCCTCGCCGCCTTCGATCACCTCGGTGGCACTGCCGTCGCTCACCCCGATGCGCACCGCCACCGCCTGCGGCTTGCCGTCGGCAGCGAGTGTGTACACCCGGCCCCGGCCCTGTCCGCGCCCACCTGCCGGGGCGTCCACGCCCTCGATACGCATGCGCAGTGCGGCATTGGGCACCTTGAGCGCTTTGTCGCGCTGGTCGGTGATGATGCGCACATTGGCCGTCATGCCGGGCAACAGCTTGCCGCCTTCGTTTTTGAAACCGACGATGGCCACATAGGTCACCACGTTGGCCACATTGGTGGCGGCCTTGCGCACCTGGCGGATGCTGCCCTCAAAAGTCTGGCCGGGAAAAGCATCGACCGTGAAGCTGGCTTTCTGGCCGGTTTTCAGGCGGCCCACATCGCTCTCGTCAATCGCGGCTTCGACCTGCATGTCGGACAGATTTTGGGCAATCACAAACAGCTCGGGGGACTGGAGGCTGCTGGCCACCGTTTGGCCACGCTCTATGGTGCGCTTGATCACAATGCCGTTCACCGGCGAGGTAATGCGGGTGCGGGCCAGATCAATACGCGCCTGCGCCAGCGCCGCCTCGCGCTGGGCCACATTGGCCTGCGCCGTTTTGACCTGGGCTTGGGCCACGCCCACCTGGGCCTGCACGCTTTTCATGGCCTCCAGGCTGGTGTTCACCAAAGCGCGGGCCTTGTCCGCCTCGCTGGCGGCAATGAACTGCTGGTCGGCCAGGCTCTTTTTGCGGTCGGAGTCGCGGCGGGCCTCGTCCAAGTCCACCTGCGCGCGCGACACCTGGGTTTGTGCGGCCAGCGCGTTGGCCTGGGCGGTCAGCACCGCTGCGCGGGCGGCATCCACATCCGCTTGGGCGCTGCGCACCCGGTATTCAAACGTCTCGGGGTCGATCTGGGCGATAAGCTGGCCGGCTTTGACCTCGCTGTTGAAGTCCACCAGCACATCGCGGATCTGGCCGCTCACCTGGGTGCCCACGCTCACCTGCGCCACGGGGCTGACGGCGCCACTGGCCGCCACGGTGGCTTGCAAGTTGCCGCGACTCACCGTTGCCGTGCGGTACTCGACTTTGCCGCCATTTTGTTGCTGTACCCACCACCAGCCGCCCGCTCCCAAGGCAGCCACCAGCGCCACGGCGGCGCCTATGCGTTTTGTATTCATTCCCTGATTTTAGAAAGCCGCCATGGCAAACCCGTGTCAGCCAGCCAAAGGCCCCTGACCGCCCCGGGGCGAGAACCTGTAACCGTGCACCGGCCACTCACGCCGTGCCGCTGCATCTGGCGCCGCCGGAGGTGCATTCCGTCGCAAACCGGTGGGCAAGTGATGGCGCACGCGGCACAGTCACGCCATCGCCATCGCCAGAACCCAACCCCGCCGCCATGCCACTCACACCCGTCATCGCTGTTCATTTGACCGCTGCACTCGCCGCACTGGTGATCGGGCCGCTGGCCATCTGGGCCCGGCGCGGCAGCACACAGCGCACCCGCTTGCACCGCGCGGCCGGCTACGCCTGGGTCACGATGATGCTGGCCACGGCCATCAGCGCCATGTTTATCCGCGACTACCAGCTGCCCAACTGGGCCGGCTACACCTGGATCCACTTGTTTGTGCCGGTCACGCTGGCAGGCCTGTTCGGTGCATTCCGCGCACTGGCGCTCCACGATATTGGCCGCCACCGCAAGATCATGCAGGGCCTTTATGTCGGTGCCTGCCTGGGTGCGGGCGCCTTCACCTTGCTGCCCGGGCGCTACCTCGGCCAGCTGGTCTGGGGCCAATGGTTCGGCCTTTTGTAACTCACCGCGCGTTCGTCTGCCGCCCCTGAGCCCCAGGCCCTACTTGGCGGCATACTCTGAAATCTATGCGCCCCCTGCCCCCTACTGCCTTAGCCCTGCGCGGCCTCAAGGTGCTGGTCCTCAACACCGTTATTGCGCTGGGCATCACGCTGTTTGACAACCACTCGTTCGGCCTCAACCTGCTGTATTCGCACTGCATCGGCATTTGTATCTGGTGCTACATCGAGGGTGCCAACTTCTTCTTGGTGGACAACTGGCAAAAGCATGTGTCCCGGCTGATCTTCATCGTGCCGGTGTCGGTGGTGCTGGGCTATGTGAGCGGCCATCTGCTGACCGACCTCATCCTGGGCACCACCTCGTTTCAGTACTGGAAACAGACCCCCCGCATGGCCTGGGGCATGTTGTTTGTGAGCCTGGTGGCCGGCGGCACGATTTGCTGGGTATTTATGAGCCGGGAGCAACTCGCCGCCGAGCGGCAAAACCTCGAGATTGCCCGCCGACAAGCCAGCGAGGCCCAGCTCAAGCTGCTCGAATCACAGCTGGAGCCGCACATGCTGTTCAACACCCTGGCCAACCTGCGGGCCCTGATCAGCCTCGACCCGGCCCGGGCCCAAACCATGCTGGATCACATGATTGCCTACCTGCGGGCCACCCTCTCGGCCTCACGCGCGCCGGCAGGCGGCACCCGCCACACCCTGGCCGATGAGTTTGCCCGCCTGCACGACTACCTGGAGCTCATGGCCATCCGCATGGGGCCGCGCCTGCAGTTCACCCTGGACCTGCCCGATGCATTGCGCGACCAGCCGGTGCCGCCCCTGCTGCTGCAACCCTTGGTAGAAAACAGCATCCAGCATGGCCTGGAGCCCAAGGTGGAGGGCGGCCGCATCCGCATAGCAGCCAGCGCAGACCACGGGCGCCTGACTTTGCAGGTGCAAGACACCGGCCTGGGCGCAGACCCGGCCCGCCTGCAGGGCGAGGTCGCGCCCTCACCCGGCCACGGCTTCGGCTTGCAACAGGTGCGCGAGAGGCTGGCCACCACCTTCGGCAACGAAGGCGCTATGCTTTTGGTAGCAGCACCCGGAGGCGGGATAAGCGCCAGTGTCACTTTCCCTCTCAAAACCTGAGCCACCATGACCGTTGCGACCGCACTGATAGCAGAAGACGAGCCCCTGCTGGCCATGGCCCTGCAGGCCGAGCTGGCCCGCGCCTGGCCCACGCTGCAGGTGCTGCGCACCGTGGGCGATGGCGCATCCGCCGTTCGGGCTGCGCTGGAGCTGGCACCCCAGGTGCTGTTTTTTGACATCCGCATGCCCGGCCTGAGCGGGCTGGACGCCGCCCTCGAGTTGGCCGAACTCTGGCCCCCGGCGCACGCGCCGCACCAGCCCTTCCCCGCGCTGGTGTTTGTGACCGCCTACGACCAATACGCGGTGCAAGCCTTCGAAGCGCAGGCTATGGACTACCTGCTCAAGCCAGTGCAAGCCGCGCGCTTGCAAAAAACTGTGTCAAAACTGCAGCAAGCGCTCATAGAACCTGCGCGTACCGCTCCTGAAACAATAGCAAACCCAGTGCCTGATGCCACCTTGGAAGCCACGCTGCACCAACTGCGCGGCCTGCTGGAGCACAACGCCCGGGTCACCGGCAGCGGCATGGGCGCGACGCCGGCCCTGCCCCGCCTGCAGGTGCTGCAGATTAGCGTGGGGCAGCAGATTCACATGGTCTCGGTGAGCGAGGTGCTGGTGTTCGAGGCGGCCGACAAGTACCTGCGGGTCCTGACTGCCGACCGCGAATACCTGCTGCGCACCCCCCTCAAAGACCTGCTCACCCAGCTCGACCCGGACGAGTTCTGGCAAATCCACCGCGGCACTGTGGTGCGGGCCAGCGCAATTGCAGTTGTGCACCGCGACGACGCGGGCAAGCTCTCGCTCACCTTGCGCGAGCGCCATGACAAACTGCCAGTCAGCCGCCTTTACGCCCACCGCTTCAAAGCCATGTAGTGGGCGGCTTCTACTTGGGGTAAACGAGCCCTCTGTGGCATGGGTGTTGCTGGGTATAGCTCCCTACAATGCCCCATCGATTCCCTAGGACCCCTTCCATGCCATTGAAACTCTCGCGTCGCAGCACACTGCGCCTGCTTTCCGCGTCCGCTGTAGCCTCATCCGGGCTGTTGGCTGGCTGCGATTCCACACCCGCGGTCATCAAAATCGGCGTCGCCCAGCCTTTGAGCGGCAACCTCGCGGCACTCGGCCAGGACTTGCTCAATGGTGTGAACCTCGCGGCAGAAGAAATCAACAAGGAAGGCTACAAAGTCAAGGGCAAGACCGTGACCTTTGAGATCGTGGCTGTCGACGACAAGGCCAACGCCGAAACCGGCAAGGCCGTCGCTCAGCAACTCGTAGACGCCGGTGTGGTGGCAGTGATCGGCCACCTGAACTCGGGCGTAAGCATCGCCGCAGCGCCCATTTATGCGGGCCGTAACATTGCCCAGTTGGCGATTTCCACCAACCCCAAATTCACCCAGCTTGGCCTGGACACCACCTTCCGCCTGGTGGCCAACGACACGCTGCAAGCCAAAGCCATTGGCAGCTACTCGGCGTCGCAAATCTCCGGCACCCGCTACGCCTTGCAAGACGACAGCACCACCTACGGCAAAGAGCTGGCCGAGGGAGCTGAAGTGCAGCTCAAATTGGCCAAAAAAGAGATCGTGCTCAAACAAAGCTTTGACGACAAGACGGTCGATTTCGACGCCTTTGCCGCCAAACTCAAGGCAGAAAACGTGCAGGTGCTGGTCACCACCGTGAGCGATTTCCAGATCGTCGCGCTCATTGAAGCCCTCAAAAGACTCGACTACACCGGCATGACCATCCTCGGGGCAGACACTGCCAAAACGCCCGACATGCTCAAGGGCGGCGGCGGCATGAAGGGCTTGTTTGTGACCTCGCCCATCCTGGAAGCCCGCGAATTCACCGCAGGGGCCGCCTTCCTCGACAAGTACCGCGCCAAGTTCAAAAAAGACCCCGCCTACGCCGGTCACTACACCTACGACGCGATGCACGTGCTGGCCGCAGCCATCCGCCGTGCCGAGTCGAGCAAGCCTGCAGACATTACTGCCATGCTCAAAAAACTCGATGGCTATGCCCCGGTAACCGGCTCCATGAAATGGGATGACAAAGGCGAGCAACGCTACGGCGTGATTGGGGTTTACAGTGGCAAAGGCGGGCTCTGGGAATCCCAGATGCGCTCTGACAGCTGGTAAGCCCCACCGCAAAGAACACTGAGGAGAACACCATGACTTTGCGCTACACCACCGTACCCAACACCTTGCCCGAGAGCAAGATGCGCATGTACCCCACCAAGGTCATCAACATCATTGGGGGGCCGGGTAGCGACAAGTCGCTGTTCTCAGCAGCCATCATTCTGTTTCTCAACCTCCATCACAAAACGGTGGAGACCA
This sequence comes from Rhodoferax sp., assembly GCA_036735785.1. Classification (GTDB taxonomy): domain Bacteria; phylum Pseudomonadota; class Gammaproteobacteria; order Burkholderiales; family Burkholderiaceae_C; genus Allorhodoferax. Next base: position 5,878 of record DAINNP010000107.1, read on the forward strand.
TTCCCGACTACGCCAAGTCACTGGTCTGGCAACAAAACTTTGAGGTGCTGAAAAACCAGTACTTCATTGCCCAGCGCCAGTTCGAAATGCTCAACCTGCTCGACGGGCAGGTGCAGTTCCTGATCACCGAGTGCTCGCTCCCCCAAGTGCTGTACTACAACGAGCACTACGTTGAGAACATTTGCGATGTGGGCAAGACCCGCGCGCAAATTCTGGAGTGGTACCACCAGCACAACAACATCAACATTCTGGTGGAGCGCGGCGACAAAAAATACGTGCACACCGGCCGTTTCCAAGATGAAGACCAGGCCCGCGAGGTGGACCGCGGCCTGCGCACCACCCTGCTGACCGAAGGTATTCACTTCACCGCACTGCCGGCCGATGTGGACGCCATCAACACCTTTGCCCGCACCCTGATCGACTAATCAGGCCCGGAGGCCAAAACCGGTTCCGCCCCGGGGCTTTCCCTGACGCACAACTCGCACCAAAACTGTGCATTCGTTCATCCGGGGCACCAAAGGCAACCTCGCTTCAGAGGGAGAAGCCCTGTTTTGGGAGCAAATCAATTCATGCTCCATTAGAGATTTAAATACTAGTACCATATCAGTACAAGCCTGATGCTCACCTTTCAAGACTTGCGCTAATGTTCGCCCCGGTGAGAAATTTATTCACACTTTTTTAATTTGGAGTTTTTATGAAGTTGAAAATTGTTGCAGCCGCAGCCATCGCCTTGACCACCGGAATGGCTTTCGCACAAAACGCGGTTGTCACTATCGCTCACGTTGGCCCTACAAGCGGCGCGATCGCCCACTTGGGTAAGGACAACGAAAACGGCGCCAAATTGGCCGTTGAAGAACTCAACGCAGCTGGCGTGACCATCGGCGGTAAAAAAGTTACTCTGCGTTTGATGACTGAAGACGACGCAGCTGATCCTAAGCAAGGTACTGCTGTTGCCCAGAAGCTGGCTGATGCCAAGGTTTCCGGCGTGGTCGGTCACTTGAACTCCGGCACCACTATTCCTGCTTCCAGCATCTACTCTGACGCTGGCATCCCCCAAGTTTCTCCTTCCGCTACCAACCCCAAGTACACACGCCAAGGCTTCAAGACAGCTTTCCGCTTGGTGGCTGACGACGCACAACTGGGCGGCACACTGGGCCGTTACGCTGTGAAAGAACTGAAGGGCAAGTCCATCGCCGTGATCGACGACCGTACTGCTTACGGCCAAGGCGTTGCACAAGAGTTCAGCAAGGCTGTTGAAGCTGCTGGCGGCACCGTGGTTGCTAAAGAATTCACGACCGACAAGGCCACTGACTTCTCCGCTATCCTGACCACCATCAAGGGCAAGAAAGCTGACGTCGTGTTCTTCGGCGGTATGGACGCTGTTGCAGGCCCCATGCTGCGTCAAATGAAGTCCTTGGGCATCAACGCCAAGTTCATGGGCGGCGACGGCATCTGCTCCACCGAATTGGTGAAGTTGGGTGGCGACGCGATTGCTGACAACCAAGTCTACTGCGCGGAAGCCGGTGGCGTGGAAGGCCAGCAAAAGGTCGGCATGGACGCATTCAAGGCCAAGTTCAAGGCCAAGTTCGGTACCGACGTTCAGGTGTACGCACCCTACGTGTACGACGGCGTGAACCTGATGGTTGCCGCCATGGTCAAGGCCGGTTCTTCCGACCCAGCCAAGTACCTGCCCGTGTTGGCAGCTACCAAGGACTACAAGGGCGTGACAGGCAACATCTCCTTTGACAACAAGGGCGACATCCTGAACGGCGCTTTGAC
>DAINNP010000108.1:0-7544 GCA_036735785.1 Rhodoferax sp.
GGCCGGCCCAGTACCAGACCATGTGTGCCATGGGCAGGTAGCTGAAGGTGAACCAGATCACGCAGAAAGCCAGTACCGCAGAGAACTTGATGCGCTCAGCGAAGGCACCCACGATCAGGGCACAGGTGATGGCCGCAAAAGTGGCTTGGAAAGCAATGAAGGTCAACTCAGGAATGACGACACCCTTGCTGAAGGTAGCGGCCACCGAGTCCACGGTGACGCCCTTCAAGAACAGCTTGTCGAAAGTACCGAAGAAGGCACCGTCACCGCCGAAGGCCAAGGTGTAGCCGTAGATGGCCCACAACACATAGATCAGTGCAGTAACTACGAACACTTGCATCAGCACCGACAACATGTTTTTGCTGCGGACCAGGCCGCCGTAGAACAAGGCCAGACCGGGCAAGGTCATGAACAGGACCATGGCCGTCGAGATCGTCATCCAGGCGGTGTCGCCCTTGTTAGGAACCGGTGCAGGTGCAGCAGCTGGAGTTGCTTCAGCGGCCGCAGGTGCTGCAGCCGGTGCGGGCGCAGCGGCAGGCGCTGCAGCTTCAGGGGCAGAAGCGGTTGCGGCAGGCGCATCAGCCGCCGGCGCGGCGGTTTGGGCCAGCGCAAAAGAACCGGCTGTCATCAGGCTCATGCCCAGAGCCAGCGTGGCGAGAAGTTTTTTCATGTCGTGCTCTCTTTCTATTTACAGCGCTTCTTTGCCGGTTTCACCGGTGCGGATGCGGACCACTTGTTCCAGGTCGTAGACAAAAATCTTGCCGTCGCCGATCTTGCCGGTGCGGGCGGCGCCCTCGACCGCTTCGATGACGCGCTCTACCAAAGCGTCGTCAATCGCCGCTTCAATCTTGACCTTGGGAAGGAAGTCGACCACGTACTCTGCACCGCGGTACAGCTCGGTATGGCCTTTCTGGCGGCCAAAGCCTTTAACTTCAGTCACAGTAATGCCTTGCACGCCCATGCTGGACAAGGCTTCGCGCACCTCATCGAGCTTGAACGGTTTGATGATGGCCGTCACGAGTTTCATGTGTTCACCTCAGCTTGATAGTTGATTACAGAGTCCGGGCCTGGTGGCAAGGCGTGCCAGGTTTCGGGAGCTGATAGGCATAAAGCAGAAGCCGTGCCAAGTTGGAGCCACCCTGCATTAGCAAAAATCCCTCGTGATAAGACGGGCTTACGCTAAGATGGCTGTACAAAACCACAGCAAGCACTGCTTTAGTGCATAGTCGCGCAATGCACCGAGATATTGCGCACCTTTTTGGGAAATCAGGAAAATGAGCTTATCTTTGGTGCAAAGTCGTGCCTTATTGGGGCTTGAAGCAGTGCAAGTGACGGTAGAAGTCCACCTCGCCAACGGATTGCCCAGCTTCACACTCGTCGGTTTAGCGGATGTCGAGGTCAAAGAAGCACGGGAACGGGTCCGCTGCGCCATTCAAAACAGTGGCCTAGAGTTTCCAAACAACAAGCGCATCACCGTTAACCTGGCTCCAGCGGACCTGCCCAAAGACTCCGGCCGGCTCGATTTACCCATCGCCCTGGGCATTCTGGCGGCCAGCGGACAGGTGGATGCCCAGGCACTGGCAGGCTTTGAGTTTGCGGGTGAACTGTCCTTGTCCGGAGAGTTGCGCGCAGTCCGCGGCGCCTTGGCCATGGCTTTGGCACTGCGGAAAACAGCCACCCGCCCCCAACTGGTGCTGCCACCCGGCAATGCCGAAGAGGCCGCGCTGGTGCCCGACTCCCGTGTGATACGGGCCCGCCGGCTGCTGGATGTGGTGCACCACTTTGCGCCGGGCGGACAGGCCAAGGATGCGGAAGGCATTCCCCTGGAGCAAGACCCGGACGGTTGGGTCCGGGTGGAGCCCGCCCCCTTGCAAGCCCCCGCTCCCGGGCTGGACATGGCCGATGTCAAAGGCCAAGTGGCCGCCAAGCGCGCCCTCGAAATTGCAGCCGCAGGCGGACACAGCCTGCTATTGGTGGGCCCACCGGGCTCTGGCAAATCTATGCTGGCCCAGCGTTTTGCGGCCTTGCTGCCGGACCTGAACACCGACGAAGCGCTAGAGAGCGCCGCCATCGGTAGCCTATGCGGACGCTTTGACTTGCAACGCTGGGGACAACGCCCCACCTGCAGCCCCCACCACTCTGCAAGCGCTGTCGCTCTGGTGGGCGGTGGCTCGCCACCCCGGCCGGGTGAGATTTCTTTAGCCCACCATGGGGTGTTGTTTTTGGACGAGCTACCTGAATTTCCGCGCCAGGCCCTAGAAGCGCTTCGCGAACCGCTGGAGACCGGCAGCATCACCATTGCCCGGGCGGCCCGGCGCGCGGAGTTCCCTGCCCGCTTCCAGCTGATTGCCGCCATGAACCCCTGCCCCTGCGGTTACCTCGGGGCGGCGGCACGCCCTTGCCGGTGCACGCCGGACCAGGTGAGTCGCTACCAAGGCAAACTCAGCGGACCGCTGATGGACCGGATTGACCTGCACGTCGAGGTGCCAGCACTTGCGGCCGAAGAGCTGCTGCACAGTCCTCCCGGCGAGCGCAGTGCCGACATCCGCGAACGCAGCCACCAAGCACGGGAGCGGGCCCTTCAGCGCCAGGGCTGCAGCAACCAGGCGCTGGCCGGCCAAGCGATCGACCAGCATATTGCGCTGGAGCCTGCCGCCCTGAAATTCTTGCAGACGGCGGCGGCACAACTCGGTTGGTCTGCGCGCAGCACCCACCGCACCCTGAAGATCGCCCGCACCATTGCCGACTTGGCGGGCAGCACAGACACACAGCTTCACCATGTGGCAGAAGCCATGCAATACCGGCGGATTCTGCGCGGCACGACCTAGGAGCGCCGCCAGAATTGCTATCATTTTTATAGCTACTCGCGCAATCAATACATGGGCTTCAGCCTTTTTTTCCTTAAGGCGCCTCCGATAACACCACGCCCTGCTGCCGCAGGTAGGCCCATACCTCTTTGCTGACAGGACCCAGGCTGCGCGCGCGCTCAGCAGACTCCGTCGCGGCAACGAGCTGTCCCAAGGCCGACAAAGACACTGCGGTGCCCAGCAGCCAGCGTTGCTCTGCCGGGCGGGATTGAAGCGCTACACCGTAAAACTGCACCGCATCCTGATGCCGGCCCAAGCGTTGCGCTGCGTTCGCACGCACCGCCCACAGCTCCGGCTGCCCGGCCAAGAGCGGTTCGACCCGCGTCATCAACTCCAGTACGGCGGCTGAGCGGCCTTGTGCCAGCTCCATTCGAGCCAGTTCGCGCACCACCATCAGCTGGGTGGCGGCCGGGGTCGGCGGCTGGGCACGCTCGGCACCCGCCAGAGAATCTTGCAGCAGCTGGATCGCCGCATCCGCAGAGCCGCTGTTGTAGAACGATTGCGCCTGGGCGAGCACGTCGCGCACTGCCGTTTGCTGGCGCTGTGCTGCGACTGCCACGTCCGCCACCGGCTGCGCCGGTTGGGCCAATAGCGGTGCAGGAGGCGTCGCGGCCGGCTGGGCAGCGGGTACGGGTGCAGCCGCAGGCATGGGGGCCGGCGTCACTGCCACAGGTACTGCAGAGGCTTGTTTGCCACCAGACGCTTGAACGTCCGCGGTCAAGGCGGGCTGCTCCACAAGCCCTGTCGCCAGCTTCAAGCCCGACCATGACGCGGTAGAAGCCGACGCCGCTGCCAACGGACTCTCGGCCGGCAGCACAGCCACGGGTTCTGAGGCCGATGCTGCGGGGGACGCCGCAAACCACCACCAGGCAGCTCCTGCCAAAACTGCCGCCACTGCAGCCCCCCCGGCCAACGGCAAGATGCGTGGGGAGCTGCGATGCTCGGCCTGACCGCGTATCGCCGCGCGCGCGCTGGTACCTGCACCGAGCCCGGGCTCCAGCGGACTGGCGCTGCGCTTGTCGAGGTCGCGCAGCATTTGGTTGATCACACTCATTCCAACACCTCCCCAGCGGTGCGGGTGGGGCTGGACCGCCGCTTCCACCAATTCCACGGGTTCCACCAAGGGCCCCCACTGGTGGGAAATGGACGCAGGCCCGGCGTATCGCGGACGGCCAGCTTGACGTGCGTCGCAGAGACGCGGTGCACCCCTTGCCCGTAGGCCAATATCAGGCACTTGTGCGCGAGAACATTGATCAAACGCGGCACACCCGCTGTGGCCACCGCCAAACGGTCGATAGCCTCCGGGGTGAACACCTCGAGATCGGTGTGCTCGCTGGCAGCCGCCCGCGCCAGACGGTGGCGCAGATAGTCGCCCACACTCGCGCCGGCCATGGGGCCCAAGTATTCGCTAAAGGTGATGCGCTGCAGCAGTTGCCGGATTTCGGGGCGCGCCAGTTTGGTGTCCAAATCGGGCTGGCCCAGCAAGACCAGTTGAATCAGTTTGCGCTTTTCGGTTTCGAGATTCGAGACGAGGCGCAGGCTCTCGAGGCTGCGCACCGGAATCGCCTGTGCCTCGTCGATACACACCACCACACGCCGCCCGGCAGCGGCATGGTGCAACAAACAGTTGCCGATGAGGGTCATGACAGTGTGACGGTTGCTCGGGGGTTGGATATCCAGCCCCAACTCGGCCGCCAACGCGCACAGCAAATCGTCGGGCCCCATATCCGGGTTGGGAATGTAGGCGGTCACGCACTCGCTGTGCAGCGTTTTGAGGAGTTGCCGGCACAAGACTGTTTTGCCGCAGCCCAACTCGCCCACGACTTTCAAAAAACCCTCGCCGCTGCGCAGGGCGACCAAGAGGGTGTTCAGGGTCGCTTGCGCACCGTCATGGGGAAAGTAAAAGTCGGTGTCCGGCGTGATGGAAAACGGGGCCTCACGCAGGGCAAAGTGCCCCAGATACATTACTTGGCCGAACCATCAATCTGGATGACCCGGGCGCGGGCGGCATCCATGTCATCAATCGCGGCGCGGGCGCGCCGGTTCTGCGCATCCCAGTCAGCCGCACTGCGGATGATGGTGGGCTTGATCAGCACAATCACCTCTTTCTTGCGGCCCTGGTTGGCGCGGTTCCCGAACAAGGCGCCCAATCCCGGCATGCTGGTGGTGCCCGGTATACCCGATGCATTGCGGCTCGATTCGAGCTGCATCAAGCCCCCAATCGCCACAATGGCGCCGTCCTGAATGCGCACCAGGGTGTCTGTTTCATTCACTGCACTGGAGGCCAGTGGCAACTTGAAGTTACCGGCACTGCCCAGGTCGATCTGCTTGGACTTTTCAGTCACCGTGGTCAGTGCAGGGTGCACATGCAAGGTCACGTTGACGCCGTCGTCGATTTGAGGCGTCACATCCAGCGAGATCCCTGAAAAGAACGGCGTCAAGGTCACCGTTGGCAAGGTGCTGGTGGTGGCGCTGTTGCTGTTAGAGCTGGTGGAGTTCGTTCCGCCCGACACATTGGTCACGAAGAACTCATCGGTGCCCACCTTGAGTACCGCCTTTTGGTTATTGAGGGTGGCAATACGGGGGCTAGAGAGCGTTTGCACATCGCCTTGGGTTTCCAGAAAACCCAGCACCGCGCCGAACTGGGTGGTTGCAAGCGCCAAACCGAACAAGCCACCGCCGGTCGCCACAGACGGGAAGGACACTGCTCCGTTGATCGTGGTGCTGCCTTGCACGAAGGCGTTGGTGCTGGTCACCCCACTGCCGATCACGCCGGCAGCGACCTGGGTCGAACCATTGGTATTGAAAGCCCCCCAGTTCACGCCACTCTGGTAGCCATCGCGCAACTCGACCTCTACCACCTTGGCTTCCAGCATGACTTGCCGCTCCACCGAGGCTTGCGCTGCTTTGAGGAATTTTTCCACCTGCCGCAATTCTTCAGGCATGCCGCGCACCGCCATGATGCCGGCCTGCGGGCTGGCGACCACACTGCGGCCTTCGCCGCTACCCAACAGGCTGCGCACCGCACCGGAGAGCTCTCCCCAAAAGTCGGACTTGGAGGTAGTGGACACCCGGCTGTTTTCCGGTTGCGCACCGGCTCCGCCATTGCCTGTCGCACCAGTCGCTGTGTTCGTTCCGCCAGACGACGACTGCGGCAAACCCGCCCCGGACGAGACCCGCAACTCGCTGCTGCCTTGGCGCTGCGAGGTCGGGTAGTTCAAAGTAAACACACGGGTCTGGAGGGTCGGGGCGTACACCGTGATACGGCGCCCTTCTATTTTGAAGTCGTAGCCATACACATCGCGGATCGCCTCCAGAGCCTCGGTCACGGTCACGCCGCGCAAGGTCACAGACAAGGTCCCTGCCACGTCCGGGTGCATCAGCATGCTGTAACGGGTGTCTGCCACGATCGCCAGAAACACTTCGCGCGCCTGGGCGTTGTTGACCAGCAAATCCAGACGCGGCTCGGGCGGCGGGGCCACCACAGGGGGTGCGGGCTCTGCCAAGGCTTCGCTCACTTTGGCGGGGACCACCGTTTGCGCCCTCGGTGCGGCTTCCGGTATTTCGGCCAGGATGGCAGCGCTTACATCGGGCGTACGCAAGGGGCGGTCCATGCTGCCACAAGCGCCCAGAAGCGCCGCGCTCACCGTGGCACACAAAACCGAAACAGAGCGCGGGATAAAAGCGGTGGAGGACATAGCAATGGGGTTCATAGGTCGGGACTTCACGGTTGTGTGCCGGTGCATGGCGCAACAGGGGTCACGGCTTGGGCGGACTTCGGACGGGCAGTTTTTTGTGCCGACTTGCGGGGCGACTCAGGATCTGAAAGAGGGGCGGCACGGTCACAGGCGCCAGGCGCTTTGGCCACAGACCGCTGGATTCCGGCAAAGCGGGGAAGCTTGCGGAGCTTGCGGCCTTCGCGCAACCAGATTTCAGTCTCGGTGATGCGGTCCAGCGTAGCGGCACCGACCTTTTTCCCGACGCCGATCAAGCGAGTGCCGACCACGAGATACGGAACCCCGTTCTGCACCATCACGCTCATATTGGGCAAGGGCTCCTCTGTAGGATCCATGACAGCCCCCGGGGGCAAGGCCACGCCCGCTGCAGCAGGAGGTGCGGTCGGATCGCGCTCGGCGGCCCCAGCACCTCCCAGCCAACTTGCCAGCAAAAGGCTAGCCACCCATAAACGACTTGGCATCATGGCTGCGCCTCCAACACATAGACACGCAGGGTAAGCTCCGGCCCTTGCGGGCCAACCAGCAACTGGAAACCGCTCCAACGCAGGCGGGGCAAGGCCTGCTCCAGGCCTTTCACATACTGGGTCAACTCCTTGTAAGAGCCGGTCACTTTGAGCTCCAGGCCCCGTCGGATGACGCCAGGGATGGCTTCAGACCCGGGTGTCGTACCATCAGCCGATACCGTGCCGGAAGACACCAGACGCAAACCCGGACTGCGCTTCAAGAACTGGGCGAGCACCGGCTCTATCGAGGGCTCTCCGCTGGCACCCGAGGGTGCGAGCGCCTGGATGTCGCGCTGCAGGACATCCAGGGTGGCTTGCGACTGGGCCAGCTCAGCACGGACATCCGCATTCAAATCGGTGGGCTTGGACACCAGCGCCAACTCAGCCCGCAAGCGGTTGACCTCGGAAGACTGCGTCACAAACTGCTGTTGCACCTG
>DAINNP010000109.1:0-7536 GCA_036735785.1 Rhodoferax sp.
CCATGGCACGCACCGTTAACTGTATCAAGCTGGGCAAAGAGGCTGAAGGCCTGGATTTCGCGCCCTACCCCGGTGAATTGGGCAAACGCATCTGGGAAGGCGTCAGCAAAGAGGCATGGGCTGCCTGGCTCAAGCACCAAACCATGCTGGTCAACGAAAACCGCCTGAACCTGGCCGACGCCCGGGCTCGCCAGTACCTGGCCCGCCAGATGGAAAACCATTTCTTCGGCGACGGTGCAGACGCAGCGCAAGGCTACGTTCCCCCCAGCGCCTGAGGTGCCTGACTCAAACGCCTGCGCGGCACACTCCGCCCATAGCGGCTTGCCCGGTGCCTGGGCGCACCGCGCGGCGTGGACGATTCTGGATACAGACTTTCAGCAAGCCCATCGATTTGTAGCCACTTGGCGTGGGTGGCGCGCCGACCCGGCGCGCCCGGTCATGCTGCATTACGTGGGGCACATCTCGCCCGACGGGCTTGCTCTGCTGCGGCGTGAGCTCGCTGCGACCGAATCCGATGTGGACGGTTTGCATCCATCTCTCTTGCATGAACTGCAAGATCGCGACGCTGGCATCCACCGCATCCTGCTCGACCGGGGACAAGTGTCGCTGACGCTGTGTATCGGCGACAGCCACGCGTTTTTGGGCGATCACAAGCTATTCGCCAACACCGTCTGGTTTTCCGCAGGCGCCAACATGTGGAGCAAATGGACGGCCAAGGCTTTGTCTCGCCTGTGCGCCCGCGGTGCAACGCTTGAGGCGCAACTTCCCCCAAATGCGCCCGCAGAATGGCTGCTGGAAGCTGGCTTTGTGCGTTGCAGCCCCGTTTCAGTTACGGGCACGGTCAACGCCACTTTCGACCCGACCTGGCCCTTGGGAAACAAAGAGCCCCCCGTGGCGGCTGAGGCCTTTGCAAAGGCACCCTCGTGCTGCGTGGTCGGTGCGGGCATATCAGGCGCCAGTGTGGCTTACGCCCTCGCCCGCCGGGGCTGGCAAGTCACGGTGCTGGAGGCAGCGCCACACGCCGCTGCCGGGGCGTCTGGCCTGCCGGTCGGCTTAGTGGTGCCCCATGTGTCTGCCGATGACAGCCCACGCTCACGGCTCTCGCGGGTCGGTGCCAAGTTAATGCTGCAACACTGCAAAGATCTGCTGCAAGGCGGCGAAGAGTGGGCACTGAGCGGCGTGCTGGAGCACCGTTTTTCAGAAGGCACGGACCGCCTGCACCATGCGGCTGCGTGGGTCAAGCCGGCGTCCTTGGTGAAAGCCTGGCTGCAGCACCCCAACATTACCGTGCACTACGCAAAATCAGTAGCCCAACTGCAGCGCAACGGTGACCTTTGGTCTCTTCGGGGCCAAGACGGCAGCCCGCTGGCAGAAGCGAAGGTGGTAGTACTGGCCACCGCATTTGCCACCCGCGCGCTGCTGGAGGCCGACGGCATGTATGCCCACCGGGCCCCCTCGCTGCACTTGACGCTGGGCGACCTGCAAGCCGTCCACGGGACTGCAAGCACGGGCCCGATGCCACCGCACTCCGAGTCCCCCGCTTGGAGCCACCCGCATAACGGCCATGGTTGTTTTATCCCCTCGGTGCCGGGCCCGGCAGGCCCCTTCTGGCTCGCGGGCTCCAGCTTTGAGCCCGACAGCACACCAACCCCGGAGAGTCTGGCGCAACACCGTTTGGCCCCGCTGGCAGAACAGCACCGCGCGAATCTGGAGCGCTTGCAGATCCTATTACCTGAGGCTGCCGAAGCCACGTCGCCCCTGTTTCTGGGCGGCCAAGTGGACGCATGGTCCGGAACCCGCTGCGTCACCCACGATCGATTGCCCTTGGCCGGCCCGGTCGATTCAAGCGGTCTTAACGGACTGTGGATGCATGTCGGTATGGGGGCGCGCGGCTTGACGTTTTCAGCACTGGGCGCCGAAATGATCGCCGCGCGCATCTGTCACGAACCTTGGCCGGTCGAAAGTGCCTTGGCCAAATCTATGGACTCGCAGCGCCTGCGCAAGCGACGTGCCGTCCGGGAAGTAGAGAGTGACAGCACCTGAGCGCCGCCGTGGGCCACTCAGACCTTTTGGAAGGCGCTAAACACCTGCTGGGGGTTGAATGGCAATTCCAGCACATCGGAGTAACCCATGGTCTCGGCCTGCCGGATGGCTCTCCAGTCCGGGGATGCCATCACCGCCATCAGCTTGGGCGGACGGGCGGCCAAGCCCCCTACGTGATTGGCAAACTCCCACGGATCCGGTTTTTGGGCATCTACAAACACCAGGGCGAGGCCATAGTGGCGGGACTGCAAACGCTGTTCACAAGCCTCCAGGGTTTGGGCCTCGTCTGCGACCAGCACCCCTGCCAGGGCCAAGCGTGCCCTCAGGTAGTAGGTCTCGACAGGCGGTATACCGACCAGCAGTGCACACCGGATTCCGGGCGGTGGCGGGGATGGGGCTGTGGAGGTGTCCGAAAAAATGTCAATGTCCACCTCTTGAGAGCTGGCAAACAGTGCATCCAGCGACTGCACCAGCCCACCCCAATCCACAGGCCGTTGCAGGCTGCGCCAAGCGCCTGTGGGTGCCGACTCCCCCACCGCAATGATTTTGAGATGCGGGTTGAAGCCGGGTGACACCAGGTCCAGCCCGGCCTCATAGCTGTCCACATCAATTAAGGCCACGTTGGGCGAAGTCCCGTCCAGCGCAGTCCAGAGCACATATTTCGGCCCATCGGTGCGGGAAACCCGGAACAGCGTGTTCAGCGTATGCCGCTCGGCATCGCTGAACCCCACTACTTTGACCCACACGGTGATTGCCATTGTGATCTGCAAGCGACGTTGCGCTTACCGCTCCTTGGAATAAGGCCGACCCAGTGCCTGGGGAGCCACTGCCTTGCCAATAAAGCCGGCCAGCAAAACCACTGTCAACACATAGGGCAAGGCCTGGATAAACTGCACAGGTACCTCGCCGAATCCGCTGATTTGCACCCCTTGCAAACGAATGGCCGCTGCGTCCAGAAAGCCGAACAACAAGCAAGCCCAGAATGCGCCCACCGGATGCCAACGGCCAAAAATCAACGCAGCCAGGGCCATAAAGCCACGCCCCGCGGTCATGTTGGCAGAGAAATTCGCACTTTGCGCCAATACCAAATAGGCACCCGCCAGTCCGCACAAAACCCCATTGATGGTCAATGCGGCATAACGCAGGCGGCTCACCGACACACCCGCGGCATCCACCATTTGCGGGTTCTCGCCCACTGCCCGCAAACGCAGTCCGAATCGGGTGCGGAACAGCACCCACCAGCACGCGGGAACCAGGGCCAGCGCCAGGTAGACCATGGCGTTGTGGCTCAATAGCCCCTCGCCCACGATCCGGCCCACCAGCGGGATGCCATTGAGTGCTTCGGGCAGCCCCGGGAACAGCGCTTGGATACGGACGTCGCTGCCCACCGGGGGCGTCTGTCCGCCCTGGGAGAACCATGCGATACCGAGCACCACCGTCATGCCGGCGGCGATGATGTTGATCGCCACCCCGGACACCACTTGGTCCCCTTTATGGCTGACGCAGGCCAAGCCATGCATCCAGGACAAGGCTACGGCCACCAACACGCCCAAGCCCAGCGCCAAAGCGGTCGACTGGTAAGCCGCCCCTGCAGCGCCGGCCGCGAAGGCGGCAAACAACATCTTGCCTTCCAAGCCGATATCCACTACGCCAGAGCGCTCTGAAAACATGCCCGCAAGCGCGCACAAAATCAGCGGCGTGGACACACGCAGCGTCGAGGCCAGCATGGCTGCGATCAAAGTGTCATCCATGTTGCACCCCCGACTTCACAAACTTCGACAAGACCCACGCCAGCATCGGCGCAATCACATAGACCATTGCCCCGGAGAACAACACGATAAACCCTTGCAACATCACCACCATTTCACGGCTGAAGCCTGACACCTCAAATGCCACCTCAGCACCGCCCTGAAACAGTGCGCCAAACAACACACTGGCAAAAATGATGCCCACCGGGTGGTTGCGCCCCATCAAGGCCACCGCGATACCCGTAAAGCCGGCACCACTCACAAACTCCAGTAGCAATTTGCCATTGACGCCGGCGATTTCGTTCATGCCGACCATGCCGGCCAGAGCGCCGGAAATCGCCATCGCAATCACGATCTGGTGCCTCACGTTGATACCCGCATACTCCGCCGCACTTTGGCTGGAGCCCACCGCCCGCAAGCGATACCCTGCCCGGGTGCGCCACAAAAACAGGTACACCCCGGCCGAAGCGAGCAAGGCCAAGACCAGGCTCATGTTGAGGGGTGATGCATCCCACTCAATGCCAATTGCTGCCAGCGCTTCATGCATGCCCGGCAACTTGGCCGATGCTGCAAATGCGGCACTCTCGACCGACATCGAGCCGGCTGGGCGCAGGTGGTTCACCAACAAGTAGACCAACAAGCTGCTGGCAATGAAGTTGAACATGATGGTGGTGATCACCACATGGCTGCCGCGGTACGCCTGCAAATACGCAGGTACCGCAGCCCAGGCTGCCCCGAACAAGGCACCACTGAGCACCATCAGCGGCAGCATTACCCAAGCAGGCAACGCATTGGACAGCCACAAGGCCATCAAACCGGTACCCAAGCCGCCCAGAATGGCCTGCCCTTCACCACCGATGTTGAAGAGCCCGCCGTGAAAGGCGACCGCCACTGCAAGCCCGGTAAAGATAAAGGTAGTGGCGTAGTACAGCGTGTAGCTGATACCGCGCTGGCTACCAAAGGCGCCCTGCACCAGCACCGAAATGACTTCTACAGGGTCCTGCCCCACCATGGCCACCACACCGGCCGCGGCAAACAAGGCCACCAAGAGGCAGACCGCAGGCAACAGAACCAAGTCTGCCCAACGCGGCAATGCATAGTTTGCGTTCATTGCGACCCTCCGGTCATCAGCAAGCCGATGCCCGCCTCTGTGCAATCTTCAATGGCCAGCTCGCCGCTGACGCGTCCTTGATTCATCACGATCACCCGATCCGACAGCGCCAAAATCTCGTCCAATTCGCTGGATACGACCAGCACCGCACACCCTGCATCGCGCATCGCGCGCAGCTGGGAGTAAATAAATTCAATAGCGCCAATATCGACCCCACGGGTCGGCTGCCCCACCAGCAGCACTTTTGGAGACTGCCCCAGCTCCCGTGCCAGCACGAGTTTTTGCTGGTTGCCGCCGGAGAACTTGCTGCTCTTGAGTTCCGGGTCGCGCGGGCGCACATCAAAGCGCTCCATCAAACCAGCAGTCGCCTCACGCATGGCAGCGTGCGACATCCAGCCGCCACTCGAATAGGCGGGCAAGCCGTCATAGCCGAGCACAGCAGACTCCCAGGCGACGAAGTCCATCACCATGGCGCGTGCGTGGCGGTCTTCCGGTACATGGGCAACCCCCAAGTCCCGGGCGGTTTGTGGATCCAGCCAACGGGCAGCACTGAAGGTTTGCCCACCGGTGGCCAAACTGCCTGCGTTGGGGGTCAGCAGTCCGGACAGCACATCCAACAACTCGCTCTGGCCATTTCCGGAGACACCTGCAACACCCACAATCTCACCGGCCCGCAAGTCGAGGTTGAGTCCATGCAGACGAATGACTTGCAGTGCATCTTTCACCACTACGTCGCGCACCGACAGCAAAACTTCGCCCACCGGGCGCGCATCAGCCTCCAGCCGACCCATTTGCACTTTGCGACCCACCATGGCCTCGGCCAGGCTTTCGACAGAAGCCTGCGCAATCGGCATCTCTTGCACGACTTTGCCGCCCCGCATCACGGTGACGGTGTCACACAAACCCATGACTTCTTTGAGCTTGTGGGTGATCAACAGAATCGTGGTGCCCTGCCCGCGCAGCACCCGGAGCACCTTGAACAAGTGTTCGGTCTCCTGCGGGGTCAGAACGGCGGTGGGCTCGTCCAGAATCAAAATCTTGGCGCCCCGGTACAAGGCTTTGAGGATTTCCAGGCGTTGGCGATCGCCTACCGGCAGATCGGCGACTACCGCATCCAGCTTCACCTGCAGGCCAGTCGCCTGCATTAAGGTCTCTAGCTTGCTGCGCACAGTCGCATCGGCCTTGTGCAACAACCAATGGGGCTCGGCACCCAACATGACGTTTTCAAGCGCAGTCAGGGTATCGACCAGCATAAAGTGCTGGTGCACCATGCCGATGCCTTGGGCAATCGCATCGTCTGCATTGCGGATCGTCACCGGCTTGCCTAAAACAGCAATCTCGCCACTGTCCGCTTGATAGAAGCCGTACAGAATGGACATCAAGGTGCTTTTACCCGCACCGTTCTCGCCCACGATGCCGTGCACCGTGCCACTGGTCACCCGCAAGTTCACATCGGCATTGGCGGCTACTGCCCCAAACCGTTTGTTGATGCCTTGCATGTGAATCGCCGGGGGCGTTGTACTCTCTACACTCAAATCCTGCTCCTCATCGGGCTCTTGCCCTGAAGCGAAAAGCCCACGGTACGTGCAAGCACCGCGGGCTTTACAACCAGGAAAGAGAACCTCCGCACGCGGAGGCCCCTTTCAGATTACAACTTGCAGGCGTTGTCAGCCATGAAGTCAGCAACTTTGATCTTGCCGCTGATGATGTCGGCCTTAGCGGCTTCCACCTTCTTTTTGATTTCAGGGGTGATCAGCTTGGCGTTGTTGGCATCCACTGCGTAATCCACGCCGCCTTCTTTCAGACCCAATACAGTCATGCCAGCCTTGTGGCCCTTGGCCACGTTGTACACCGCAGTGTCCACGCGCTTGAGCATGGAGGTGAGCATCGTGCCGGGGTGCAGGTGGTTCTGGTTGCTGTCCACACCGATGGCCAGCTTGCTGCTGTCTTTTGCTGCTTGGTACACACCGATACCGGTGCCGCCAGCTGCTGCAAACACGACATCAACACCTTGCGAGAACTGCGCCTTGGCCAGCTCGCCGCCGCGTGCGGGGTCGTTCCAAGCCGCGCCGGTGGTGCCTGTCATGTTGCCGATGACTTCTGCCTTGGGGTTGGCGAACAAAGCGCCTTGCTTGTAGCCGCACTCAAACTTGCGGATCAGGGGGATGTCCATACCGCCGACGAAGCCGACCTTGCCGGTCTTGCTGGCCATGGCTGCAATCGTGCCGACCAAGAAGCTGCCTTCTTGCTCTTTAAACACCACGGACTGAACGTTGGGCAGGTCTACCACCATGTCAATGATGGCGAATTGCAGCTTGGGGAATTCCTTGGCCACTTTTTCAATGCTGGAGGCTTGGCCGAAACCGATACCGATGATCGGGCTGGCACCGCGCTCGGCCATACGGCGGATCGCTTGCTCGCGCTGGGATTCATTGGTGATTTCGAACGACAAGTACTTCTTGCCGGTCTCTTTTTTCCACTTTTCGATGCCGTTGTAAGCCGCTTCGTTGAAGGACTTGTCAAACTTGCCGCCCATATCGAACACCACCGCCGGGTCAGCAGCGATAGCCTGGAAACTGGCGGCCAGGGTAGCGGCCAACAGCGTCATGCGCACAGGAGATTTAACGTTCATAG
>DAINNP010000110.1:0-7452 GCA_036735785.1 Rhodoferax sp.
CACCACCGGTGAGCCAGTCGAGCTTGTTGGCCAGTTCCATCAGGATCAGGCCCACACCCATGGTCACCATCAGGCGGGTCAGGTCGGTACCGCGCTGCACCGTCACACTGCAAATCGCGCCCAGCACCGTGGACACGACCATGGCCACTGCCAGACCGAACAAGGGGTCGGGGTTGATGTGCTTGGAGAACAAGGCTGCGGTATAGGCGCCCATGCCGAAGAAGGCCGCATGGCCCAGCGACACGATGCCGGTGTACCCGAGGATGATGTCCAGGGACAGGGCAAACAGGGCAACGATGGCAATCTCGTTGATGATGAGCGCGTGGGTGTTCATGACCCAGGGCAGTGACAGGGCCACCGCCCAGAGCAGCAGCTCCCACCAGCGCCAGCGGCCGGCACGCATCAGGATATTGGTGTTGTTCATGGAAGAAGAGTCCGGGGTGTTCATGCCTTGCCGCCTTTGCGCACAAAGAGGCCTTGCGGGCGCCAGACCAGGATGATGATCATCAGGCTGTACACAATGAAGGCGCCGAGTTTGGGGATGTAGTACTTGCCTGCGACGTCAGCAATGCCCAAGAGCAACGCTGCCAAGAGCGGCCCGGTGATGCTGGAGGTGCCGCCTACGGCCACCACGATCAAGAAGTAAATCATGAACTTGAGCGGGAATGTCGGGTCCATGCCCAGCACGTCGGCGCCCAGCGCGCCGCCCAGACCGGCAAGGCCGGAGCCCACCGCAAAGGTAGCCAGAAACACCACGTTCACATTGATGCCCAAACCGGCGGCCACCCGCTGGTCGTCCACCGAGGCGCGCAGTCGGCTGCCGAAGCGGGTTTTGGTCAGGATGTGCTGCAGGGCAATGGTCAGTGCGGCACACACAGCAATGATGAACAGGCGGTAGTGGCCCATGCCCAGCATCCAAGCGCCCTCACCGATTTCAGTGCGGCCTTTGAGCCATTCAGGCAACTGCATGATCTGCTGGGTGGAGCCCACAAAGTAGTCCACCGCGGCCACCGCCATGAAGGTCAGGCCTATGGAGAACATCACCTGGTCCAAGTGCGGCCGTTTGTACAGCGGGCGGTACAGCGTTCGCTCCAGAACAGCGCCCAGCAATGCCGAGGTGACAAACGCGATGGGCAGGCACAGCAAAAAGGGAACATCGAGGCGCTGCATCAGCAGCACGGTGACGTAACCGCCCACCATGGCGAAGGCGCCGTGCGCGAGGTTCACGAAGTTCATCAGCCCCATGGTGACGGCAAGGCCGACCGCGAGGATGAACAACAACATGCCGTAGGCAATGCCGTCGAAAAGTATGGTCAACATAAAGGTAGTTTCCGGGTCAATCTTGCTGGCGAGCGGCCGAGTTCGGGCAACAAAAAAGCGAGGGCGTTGCCATCGCTTTTTGTGCCTGCAGACTGCCGCCCACTGCTTAACGCATGGTCAGCGATCAGGGGAGTCGGTTAACGGGCCTTACCCGGGTCTTTGACGTCTTTGATGACATCAAATTCCACGTTGTAGAGCTGGCCGTCTTTCCTCTCCACTTTGCGCAAATAGATGTTTTGCACGATATCGCGGGTCTGAGCGTCGATGAAGATCGGGCCGCGTGGGCTCTCGAAGATCTGGCCCTTCATGGCAGCCAACAAGGCATCGCCACCGCCCTGGCCCTTGGTGACCTTGAGCGCCTCGTAAATCACGCGCATGCCGTCGTAACCACCCACCGCCATGAAGTTGGGGCGCAGGTTGTTGTTGGCCTTTTGGAACGCATCAACAAACTTTTTGTTGAGCGCCGAAGGGTGCGCAGCGGAGTAGTGGTGGGAGGTCACCACGCCCAGGGCGCCGTCGCCCATGTCGTTCAACTGATCATCATCCGTGATGTCGCCTGTGCCGATGAGCTTGATGCCGGCTTTGTCCATACCGCGCTCGAGAAACTGTTTCATGACTGCTGCGCCTGCGCCGGAGGGCACGAAGACGAAGAGCGCATCGGGCTTCAGGTCCCGCACTTTTTGCAAGAAAGGCGCGAAATCAGGGTTACGCATGGGTACACGCAATGTGTCCACCACCGTACCGCCATTGAATACGAGGCGCTCTTTGAAGAATTTTTCTGCATCAAGGCCCGGGCCGTAATCAGATACCAGCGTCACGACCTTCTTGATGCCGTTCTTGGGCGCCCAGTCCGCAATCGAGACCGATGCCTGAGGCAATGTGAAGCTGGTACGCACGATGTAAGGCGAAGCCTCGGTGATGCTCGAAGTGGCAGCGGCCATCACCACCTGAGGTGTTTTGGACTGGGTAGCCAACGGCGCGGTTGCCAAGGCAGAAGGCGTGATGCCGAAGCCGGCGAGCACGTTTACCTTGTTATTGACGATGAGCTCCTGCGCCATGCGCTTGGTCACATCAGGGATGCTGGTGTCATCTTTGATGATGAGCTGAATTTTTTTGCCAGCAACGGTGTCCCCGTTTTGGGCCATGTACAGCTTGGCGGCCGCCTCAATCTGGCGTCCAGTGGTGGCCTGCTGCCCGGTCATGGGCAGGATCAGGCCGATTTTAAAAACATTGTCTTGTGCAAAGACTGAGGAACCGGCAATGACCAACGAAGCCATTGCAGTTGCACGGAGGAAGTGGCGCTTGTTCATGTGTTGTCTCCTGAACGGTTTTTTGAATCACACTGCGTGCGACTATCGCCCTTTGCTTCTTCTATTGCAACTCCGGATATGCACTCTTAGTTATTCCATTTTGCAATATCTGACCCTTTGTTTAGCTTTCACCAAACTGTTTGTGCACAACCGCCTCAGAATGGCTTGACCTCGGCCAACTGGCGGCGGAGGTGGGCGTTTTCGGCTTCTAGCTGGGCTACGCGCTCACGGAGTGCCTCCATGGTCCACTCCGCAGGCGGCTCTCCGGCGGCTGCAGCTGGCGGTGGCTGGTGAGCGGCCATAGCCTCGCGGGCTACCCGCTTGGCATCACGTACCCGCTTGGCGGCTTGTTTAAGCTCATCTTTGCCCGCGCTGGCCGCGGCGACTTGTTCCTGCTCGGGCAAGCTGGCGACTGCGGCTGCTGCATTAATGGAGATCACACCAGACTTCACCGCTGCCACCAATTCTGGTGCGGCTTGTTTTTGGATCTTTTCGATCATCACCACCTGGCTGCTGCTCAGGCGAGCCGCTTTGGCGAGATCTTCGCGGCTCTTGAAAGCACCTTCCTCACCGGCACCCGCGGATGGCGTGGTGGAAGCAGCTTCGTCGGTGGCATTGGCAGCCTCTTCGCCGCCTGTGCCGGGCTTGTCGGCAAGCGCGGCCTGTCGGCGGGCCGTGAGGATTTCCCGTTTACGCAGGGCAAGGACACCGCGCTGAAAGTCCGAAACGCTGCGGCGTCCGAGGTGCTGGTCAATCATCCACAGGTGCACATCGTCCATGGACTTGAACAGACTGCTCTGCACTGTTTGGTAGGGCAAGCCGTGCTTTTGGCAGATGCCGTAGCGGTTATGTCCGTCGACCAGCACATCGCCCCACAGGACGAGGGCATCTCGGCACCCCTCAGACAGAATGCTGCGCTCCAAAGCGGCATGCTCCTCAGGGGTAAGAGGGTCAATATAGGCTTTGAGTTCTTCGTTGACGATGATGTCCATACCGGGTGTGCCTACGCAAAAGGGCTGGATTGTAGGTGCTGGAGCTCCTTAGGCCTTGGCTGCGAAGTGGTCGAGGTATTGCATAAATGCCGTAGCCAATGGGGAGAGTCGCTTGCCCCGGAGGTGCACGGTGTACCAGTTGGACTCCACGGGAAACCCCTCCACCCCCAGCACAGTGAGGCCTTGGCCTGCAAGGTCAGGGCCTAGCGCATGCTGTGACACCACTGACAAGCCTAACCCGCCGGCAACGGCCTGCTTGAGCGCCTCGTTACTGCCCATTTCAAGACGCAGCCTTGGCACGAAGTGGTGCTTCGCAAAGTGGGCGTCGGTAGTGAGCCGCGTTCCTGAGCCTTTCTCCCGCAGAACAAAGCGCTCTGCGTGGAGGTCTGCCAACATGACACCCGTTCGTCCTGCCAAGGCATGGCCTACGGGGGCAATGAGCACCAAGGGGTTGGGCAGAAAGGCGTGGATTACCGCGTCAATATCAACCGGGGGTTTGGACATGATGTAGAGGTCGTCCACGTTGTCGCGCAAGCGCTGCACCACGCCATCGCGGTTGAGTACCTCGAGTGATATCTCAACATCAGGGTGCATACGGCAGAAATCGCCTAACAAGCGTGGCGTGAAATACTTGGCAGTGCTGACAACGGAGAGGCGTAATCGACCTGCTGTGAGACCCTTCTGGGCAGCGATGGCTTGTTTGAAGCGATCCCACTCGTCCAGAAGGTTCTTGGCCGTGTTTTCGAGTTCACGGCCAGCGTCGGTGAGCTGCAGCTTTTTGCCCGTGACTTCATAGAGTGGCAAACCCACAATCTCCGCCATCTCTTTGAGTTGCATAGAAACAGTGGGTTGGGTGACATGCATAGCCCGCGCGGCTTCGGTGATGCTGCAGTGCTCGGCCAGGGCCAGAAAGGTCTTGAGTTGGCGGAATGTGATGTTCATAGTTTTTAGTCTATGTTCAGTTCGAGTATTTTTGATTTTGCCTTATGCATGCTTGTTCGTACCATCGCAGATCTCTTTCTGTAGGTGTGCAATGCAAGCTTTACTCGATCCGGCCATTTTGTTTTTTTTGCTAGGTTTGACGGCTGGATTTCTGAAGTCGAATCTTGAGATTCCTCCCCAAGTGTCCCGCTTCCTGGCGCTCTATTTACTGATGGCACTCGGCTTGAAGGGTGGGTTTGCACTTTCTCAGTCGGGTTTTGGCAGCGAGGTGGGTTTAGCGCTGGGGTTGGCCCTGCTCTTGGCGGTGATCATTCCGGCACTGAGCTTCTTGTTCATGCGCAGGCTCATAGCGCCGTTTGATGCGGCTGCCGTAGCCGCCACCTACGGCTCAGTGAGTGCGGTGACCTTCATCACCGCGATCCAGTATCTGGAGGGTCGCAACCTTGCCTTTGGTGGCCATATGGCTGCCGCGATGGCGCTGATGGAGTCCCCTGCGATCATTTTTGCGATTGCACTGGCAAGCAAGATGCGGAGCAAGCTTGCCCACCAGCCCGGGCCTCAGGCAGTCGCACCTATGGGCTTCAAAGGGGTGCTTCATGAGTCGTTAACGGACGGCGCACAATTTTTGCTCTTGGGCTCCATCGCAATTGGATTGTTGACAGGTCAAGAAGGCAAGCTGGCCATGGAGCCCTTCACCGGAAATCTGTTCAAGGGAATGCTCGCGTTTTTCTTGCTAGACATGGGCGTCAGTGCAGCCAAGAACTTGCCCAAGTTGAGGGGGCAGACGCCGTGGATCTACGTATACGCCCTGAGCGCACCGCTGGTACATGCCGCGTTTGCGCTATTGCTGGGGTATGGTTTGGGAATCAAGGCAGGAGATTTGGCCCTTCTGATGGTGCTCGCGGCGAGTGCGTCTTATATTGCCGTGCCTGCGGTGCTTAAACATTCTATGCCTGAAGCAAATTCCGCCTTGTACCTAGGCATGTCATTGGGGATTACGCTGCCGCTCAACCTCGTGATCGGAATCCCGCTGTACGTGTACGTAGCCTTCCGAGTCGCTGGCGCGTGAACCTAGCCCCGTTTCCAATGGCTCTCAGGATAAGGCAGCAGCGCTTTTGCAGCTTCAATGCGTTCGCCCATAGGGAGGGACGTATTGTTCATGGCGGCCCACAGGAATTCGGCAGGTCCTCGCCATTCTGATAGCGGGCCCATTCCGTTTCGGCGGTCTGACCCATCAGAACGCTCTGCCATATAGGGTGCCGCATCTTTTCGGATTAAGGAGTTCGTAGCGTCCAGCTGCTCAAGTACGAAGTCCATCTGCGCCCGAGTCATGGGCGACAGCCGGGAAAGAATTTCGGCTTGTTGATCGCGCACCGGGGGGACATCGACCCAAGGCTCATCGCCAAAAACAGCAGCTAGATCCCGCGTTACAAAAGCGGACCAATGGTCTGTTCCCGACATGCAGGCCGGCACCGCGGTAAACAGGCTATTACCATGCTCGCTCAGAGGCTTAGAACTCGGATACCAAGAGACCCGGTCTTGGGGTAGTCCGGCCAGAAATCGTTCACGCAACGCCTTCAGAAAGCGTTCGCACATACTGCTTGAAGCCGGTTGGGATAACGAAAACCAAAGCTGAATGCCATCGCGGCCATTAACGGCGATAGCGGGGGCCGGCATGCCCCATTCACTGACGAAGGCGTGCCATAAGACCGCCAGAGACGACCATTCGCTCGGCTTACTCAGTTGCAGAATAAGAACTCTGAAATCATCTTGACTGACTTCCTTTGGCTCCGAACAGGCCTGCAAGCCATAGAGGCGCTCAAGCTCACCAGAAAGCCGGTCTTGAACCACTTGGAGCCCAGGGGAAATCATCAGAAGCCTTGCCCAAGGACAAGCTTGAGCTTGAGCTTGAGCTTGAGCTTGAGCTTGCGCATGTTATTGCTTAGCTTCTTGCTCAGCCAACTCTTTACAGGAAGGTGCACAAACGGTGTGTGACTTCCCGATCAACTTACGTGTTTTAAGGAACTGACGTGAACGATGCTTTCCACACAGAAAACAAGACATAGTCGCGGCCCCGAGATAAGAGGACTCAAGGAACGGTGAGCCTCCTGCTTTGGACTTGTAATTCAGACCATCATTCACGATGGTGTCTTTGGTCGGTGATTTGGCCATCTAACTTCTCAAAATCAAGCTATTCACGCTTGTGGTGGGGATACTGCGTAAGTGAACGGAGTACTGGTCGAGGGGCAAGAACGAGCTCTTACCCCTCGAACGGCCCAAAATTGTGCCACAAACAAAAAAGGCCCACCGAAGTGAGCCTTTGTTGCCGTGGTGTACCACGTGTCTATTGGTTGCGGAGGCTAGATTTGAACTAACGACCTTTGGGTTATGAGCCCAACGAGCTACCAGGCTGCTCCACTCCGCGTCAAGACTTTAATTATAACCCATTAAACCTTGGTTTCTTCAGAAGTTGCAGAAACTTCTTCAGAACGTTCAACTAATTCGACCAAAGCCATAGGAGCATTGTCACCAACGCGGTAACCCATCTTCAAGATGCGTGTGTAACCACCGGGACGAGCCTTGAAACGCGGGCCAAGCACGTCAAACAGCTTGGTCACGCTATCGCGGTCGCGCAAACGGTCAAATGCCAAGCGGCGATTTGCAACAGTGGCTTCTTTAGCCAAAGTGATCATAGGCTCCACCACGCGGCGTAGCTCTTTGGCCTTAGGCACTGTAGTTTTGATGGCCTCGTGCTGAATGAGCGAGTTCATCATGTTGCGCAACATCGCCAAACGATGTGAGCTAGTGCGATTCAGTTTACGTAAACCATGTCCGTGACGCATTTTAATTTCCTTCAGTTATTTAACAGACAGCCGTATCAGGTACTG
>DAINNP010000111.1:0-7341 GCA_036735785.1 Rhodoferax sp.
TGCTGTAGAACACTTCAGCCGCCGGGCTGGTGGCGTAGCTCACCACGATGGGGTGTTTGCCACCGTTCTGGCTGAACTCGGTGTAGTAAGCCTCGGTCCAGCCCTTGGCCACTTTCAGGCCGTTGGCGCGCAGCTTGGCCCAAAAATCAAACGCTTTGTCCTCGCCCATGGCGCCGATGGTGGAGAGCAAAAATGCATAGCCGGGGCTGCTGGTGGCCGGGTTTTGCACCACCAACAATTTGGCGTAGGCGGGTTGGGTCAGGTCATCCAGCGTTTTGGGCACGGCCACGCCGTTTTTGGCGAACCAGGCTTTGTCGTAGTTCAGGGTCACATAACCGTAGTCCACCGGCACCAGCGGCGCCGGCAGCTCGGCGGCGGGTTTACGCCCGGCGGCGGCAGCTGCGCTGGTGTCCAGCACGCCGGCAGCCAGCGCTTTGGGCGCAAACGCGTTGTCAATGCCGTAGACCACGTCAGCAATCGGGTTGGCCTTGGTCAGGATCAGCTTGTTGAGCATCTCACCGGCGTCGCCGCCTTTGGTGATGCGCAGCTTGACGCCGTTGTCTTTTTCAAACTGGGCCAACAAGGGCTTGGGTACGGTAAAGGAGCTGTGGGTCAAAACCCGCAAGTCGGCAGCCTGGGCTGCGGTGAGGCCCGCAGCCAGCAGGGCTGCGCCCAGAGTGGTCTTGAAAAACGAAAAAATCCCGTGTGGCATGTTGCGCTTTCTTTCAATGCGCCGGCGGGGGTCGCATTCAAAAACCGGCACCCGCAGAGGGGGATCAGGCTTCGCACGCTTCCTACGCTGGCATAACCCAGATCAGGTACATGGGGTATTTCTCAGTCCTGTGAAGGACACCCCCGGTGGAAGCTGTGATTGTAGAGCGAGTGACACCGGGGGCCTGCTCTGGCTTTTAGCGCGCGCCTGATCGGCACACGACTTTACACAAATACAAATCATTTCTATTTGCATTTATATAAAATACAAATCTTCAATTGACTTTACTTAACCACTTACACAGCATGCCTCGCTCGTACCGACTACGTCCTCTGCCACTCATTCTTTCCGCGCTCTTTGGCTCACAAGCCGCACTGGCACAGGATGCGTCCACCCTACCGGCTAAAACCCTTGGGACCATTACAGTTCAGGCCGCCAGCACGGACGGTTTTGCCCCTGCAAGCGTCGAGGCTGGGAGTTTTCGCGGCGCAGACATCATGGATGTGCCATCTACCGTCAACGTAGTCACCAGCGAAGTACTGGTGCTTCAAGGCGCAGCCGGCATCTACGACGCACTGCGCAACACAGCGGGAGTTACGCGTCAGCAAAATGGCGGCGAAACCTGGGATCAGTTGGTGGTCCGGGGTATCGGCGTGGAAAACCGGAGCAACTACAGGCTCAACGGCTCTATGCCCTTGCTCAATTTCGGTCAGATCTCCATGGAAAACAAAGAGCGCGTAGAGGTCCTCAAGGGAGCGTCTGCCCTGTACTACGGCTTCACTTCTCCTGCAGGTGTGGTTAACCTGGTTACCAAACGCGCTGAAGCAACGCCGGTCACTACGGCAGGACTGGTACTGGACGAGTTCGGGACCGCCTTAGGCACCATCGACTTGGGTCGAAAATTCGGCGAAGACGAGCAGTTTGGTTTGCGCGTGAATGCGGCAGGTGGGGCGCTTGGTTCCTACCTTGACGGGATCAGCGATGGAAAGCGAAGCTTTACCTCCGCAGCCCTGGACTGGCGTGTCAATAGCCGTCTGAAGTTGAAAATTGATCTCGAAAGTGACAAACGCAAGACAACCGAGCAAGTCGGCGTCGCCTTGCGTACAGCCGCTAATGGCGTCATTCCGTTGCCCACTCCGGTAGATGCAACAAAGCTGGTGGGGCCGGATATTTCCAGATTTGAAACCAACACACGCAACACCCAGGTCCAAGCTGATTACTCGCTGAACGAGGACTGGGCACTCACCTTGGAAGCAGGTCAATCCCGCGTGACCCGGGATCGAAATCTGGCCATTTTTAGCTTTGCGAGCAATGCGGCTGTTGCCACCGGCGCCGGAAGTATCCGAGGCAATATCCAGACGCTTAAAGCAAGCGCCGATATGTTGCGCGCAGAAGTCTTCGGTACCGTATCGGCTTGGGGTCTTAAACACAATCTGACTTTGGGCGCCAGCCAGACTGACTACCATCAAGATCCGATCTTCCAACAGGTCTACACCGTTGCCTCCCAGAATTTGTATAACCCCGTTCCCATCACCAACGTGGTGTACGGGGCGGTGCCCACGACGGCCACTACCGCAGCCCTGGACACCCGGGATACCGGTGTGTATGCACTAGACCAAATCGAACTTAGCCAGAGATGGCAGTTGATGCTGGGACTGCGCCACAGCCGCTACCAGAGCGACCAGGGCACCGCACATTACGACGACAGCAAGAGCACACCCATGGCAGCACTGGTGCATAAGTTCACGCCCGATTTCTCCGTTTATGCCTCTTATGCCAATGGCTTGGAGCAAGGAGACACCGCACCCACCGGCACTGCGAATGTGGGCGAGCGCCTGGCTCCCGGCGTGAGTAAACAAAAAGAATTAGGCATGCGCTGGCGCTCAAGCGGCAACACACTGGTGTCGGCCGCACTATTTGACATCAGCCGCCCGGGCTACTACACCAATGCAAGCAACATCTACACAGCAGATGGCGAGCAACATTACAGCGGACTGGAGCTATCCACACAAGGTCAACTCACCAAACAGTTGGCTTGGCAAACATCGGCACAGTGGCTGGATGCCGAGTTCCGAAATATCAACGCCACCTACAACGGCAAGAGCCCAGAAAACACAGCCCGAAAAACCGCCAGTGCATTTTTGTCTTATGACCTTGCCAGTGTGCCCGGACTGTCGATCAATGGCGGCGCTTACTACACAGGTGAGCGCCCGGTCAACGACCTGAACCAAGCATGGCTGGACAGCGTCACCACCTATAGCGTAGGCGCACGGTACACCACCAGTCTGGCCGGCCGCAAAGCCAGCCTGCAACTGAATGTAGACAACGTCACCGACAAGCAATATTGGGCCGCCGGAGGCACCCGCCTCGCTGCAGGCGCACCGCGTACAGCCAAACTGACTCTGAAGGTGGATTTGTAAGTAACTAATCTCCCGTGCCACTTCGTGGTGCGGGAGCAGCTCACTTTACGAGGGCGTGCCGACGGCGCGCCGCCCCTCGGGAATCACGAGAGGCGCACCCGAAACCGGGTCCTCGATAATCCGGCAGGGAAGGTCAAACACCTGTTCGACCAGTTCGGCAGTGATGATGTCGCGGGGTGCTCCCTGCGCCACCAACTCCCCCCGACGCAACATAATCAAATGATCGGCGTAGCGGCAGGCGTGGTTCAGGTCGTGCAGCACAGCCACCAGGGTTCGACCCTCGCGCTGGTTCAAGTCCCGAAAAAGTTCCAACAAATCGATCTGATGCGCTAAATCCAGGTAGGTGGTTGGCTCATCCAGCAGTAACAACCGCGTATCTTGGGCCAGCACCATGGCAACCCACACCCGCTGACGCTGACCGCCTGAGAGCTCATCGACCAGTCTGTCCGCCAGATCCTCGATAGCAGTGGCGCGCAGGGCCCCGGCCACAATACGGTCGTCAGCCGCGGACCAGCCGCCAAAAAGGCTTTGGTGCGGATGCCGCCCACGCGCCACCAGCTCTGCCACCCGTATACCCTCGGGCGCATTAGCGGTTTGCGGCAGTAAACCCAAGCGGCGAGCTACCTCGCGGGTGGGGTAGCTGCCGATCTGCGCGCCGTCAAGGTAAATCTGCCCAGCCGTCGGAGTACGCAAGCGTGCCAGCGCTTTGAGCAGTGTAGATTTTCCACACGCGTTGGGTCCGACAATGACGGTGAATGCGCCATCCGGAATGTCTACATTCAAATGTTCAGCGACTCGAATGTCACCATAGGAGAGAGTCAGGTTTTCGCCACGGAGGCGGGAAACAGAATGTGTTTGCATAAGCATCAAAGGTCGTGGCTGCGCCATTCGCGGGCCAATAGATAAGTCAAATAGGCCCCGCCCAATGCGCTGGTCACCAGACCCACAGGAATCTGGAACGGCGCCAACAGCAGCCTCGCCACCAGGTCCGCACTGGCACACAACACTGCGCCCACCAGCGCCGCGCTAAACAAACCGATACCGGAGGCGCGGCACATGCGGCGGACCAGCTGTGGTGCGGCGAGTGCAATGAAACCGATAGGCCCGGCGCAGGCAATGGCTAGCGCCGTCAGCGCAACCGCTGTCAACGTCAAATACATGTGACTGCGCCTTACATGCAAGCCCAAGCTGGTGGCCAGCTCGTCACCCATCTCCAACAGGCGCAGACGCGGACTGAGCAGCCACGCAAAAGGAAGCAACAGCGAGCAGCCCAAAGCCATGCGGTGCACTTGAGGCCAGCCGCTGCCTTGCAGGCTGCCATGAAGCCACATCCTGGCGGCGACAGCCTGATCCAGATCGGCGCGGGTCAACAAAAAGTCATTCACTGAGGCCAACATGGCTGCCACAGCCAGGCCGATCAACACCAGCCGCTGGCCCTGTATGCCACGCTGAAGGCTCAACAAATAGACCAGCGTCACGGTGGCCAGCCCGCCGACCAGTGCGCCCAAAGGTACGTTCAACGCCTCGTCTCCGACCCACACAATCATGATCAGCGCGCCGCTGGCCGAGCCGGTCGTCAGGCCAATGATGTCCGGACTGGCCAGCGGGTTTCGCGATAGGCTCTGAAAAATGGCCCCGGCGGTGGCCAAGGCCGCGCCCGCACCCAAGGCCACCAAGGCGCGCGGCAGGCGCAACTCCAGCAGCACCATGCCCGCCATGCCTTGGTTACCGTGCCACAGGGTGCTGAAGAAATCGCCCCACGTCAGTTCAAAACTACCTAGGCGCAAGCCCAGCAGGCTCACAGCCATGGCAGCAAGCAGCAGTACCACCAGCACAGAGCGTGTGCGCTGGTGCGCCAACTCGGCCCAGATGCCGCTGCTGGTGTTCAGGGAGACGGCGGGCTTCATGCGGCGGTCCCTTTGCGGCTTCGTTGCACCAGGGCCAACAGCACCGGCGCGCCGATGAAGGCAGTCACGATGCCGACCTCGATTTCGTTGGGCACAGCCACCAGCCGCCCCAGAATATCGCTACCCAGTACCAGTACCGGCCCGGCCAGCAGGCCGTAGGGCAGTATCCAACGCCAGTGCGGCCCCACCAGCAAACGCACGGCGTGCGGAATCACCAGGCCCACAAAGGCAATCGGCCCGGCTGCTGCCGTAGCCGCCCCACACAACAACGCGATAGCAATGAAGCTCCAGATGCGCACCGGCTTGAGCCTCAGACCCAACGCTTGGCCAAATTCGTCACCCAAGGCCATCGCGTCCAGAGCCCTCGCCTGCCATAACGCAATCCCACAGCCCGCCAGCACCAAAGGCAACATTACTCCGAGCACATCGGCATTACGCCCATCGAGCGCGCCCACTACCCAAAAGCGATAGGCATCAAAGGTGGTGCTGTCGAACAGGGTGACGATGCCGGTACACGAAGCTAGGCTTGCGCTGATCGCCGTGCCTGCCAACAGCAGGCGTACCCGCTGCGTGCTGGGCGAGGAGCCGCTGCTCAGTGCATAAACCCCTACTGCGGCCAGCAGCGCGCCCAACAGCGCAAAACCCACCGTACCGACAACGCTCCCCACGCCGAGCACCGACATGGCCAGTACCACCGCAAAAGCCGCCCCGGCGTTGATGCCCAGCAAGCCAGGATCTGCCAGCGGATTTCGAGTGAGCGCCTGCATCACCCCCCCGGCGACGCCGAGAGCCGCGCCAACTGCCAGACCGAGCGCGGTACGAGGCATCCGCATCTGCCAGACGATAGCCGACTCCACACTGCCATCCGGCTGCCACAGCAACTGCCAGAGCCGGACCACCGGAATCGGTCGCGCCCCTAGCGAAATGCTGGCCAGCACCAAGCCCAGCACAGCGGCCAGCAAAAATACAAGTCCCATACCCCTGACGGCGCGACGGGCCGGGGTAGCGGCAGGAAAAACGGTCATGGTTTGAGCTGCGAAGTAAGGGCGGGTGAGGCGGTTTGTGCCAGCGTCTTCAAGACAGTGCGGGCGGCCAAGGGTCCGGCGTTCAGGTAGAACGGATCCAGCCCCACTCTCACGCTATGGCCCAGCGCTACCCCGCGCAGGCGCGGCCAGAGAGGGGAGCCTTTCAAGCTCGCGATGGATTTATCGCGCGCGGCATAAAAAATCCAGTCGGCATCCGCCCGGTCCAGTAGCTCGCTGCTGATGTCTTGCGAGTTACCCGCAAAACGTTGGCTGGGCGGGCGCTGCAAGCCTGCGTCTTCTGCAATGCTGCCAGTGAATGAGCGTACGCCCATTACCCGATTTCGAGCCGAGTTAGCCTGCACAAACGACACGCTGGGGGAAGCACCGGAACCCCAGTGTCCGGCAAGAGCAGCAGCATCTGCATGGTATTGCCGCAGCCAGACGCGGGCCTGGTCGCTGCGGCCTAAGGCATCGGCCAGCAGTAGGAAATCGATTTTCCAATTCACCCCGTTGCCGCGGGTGACCACCGTGGGCGCAATTCGCTGATAGCGCGCGTGCATCTGCGGGGTCAGCATCGCCTTGTTGACCAAAATCAGGTCGGGCCGCAGGGTGGCCAACACCTCTAAATCGGGGGCGCTGCGCAGACCTAGGTCGGCAGTGCGACGCATTTCGTCTTGTCGACGAGCAAAGCCTTCGACCAGGTAGTCGGCATAGAGACGGCCTTGGTCGTCACGGGTGGTGCCCACTGGCACCAGGCCCAACGTGAGCAAACCGTCGTTTTGCCCGGTAGACAAAACGGCCACACGCATCGGTTCGCGTTCCAACAGCGTTTGGCCCTGGTAATGGGCCACCTTTCGAGGGAAAACGCCGTCACCCGCTCCGCTTCCCAGACTCGCCGCCAACTTCCGAGGGGCAGCGTGCGCGGGTGCTTTAGCAGCCCCCTCTGCCCGGTTGTTAGCAGTTTCAGCCCAAGTCGGGGTGCTCCCCCATAAAACCAAAAAAAACAGAGCACGACGACGAGCGCGTAAAAAATCCATAGCGACTGGCTCAACGATAAATGTTAATAAGAATTAATTGTAATTAGCTCATGTAAAGACAAATCGACTGTGATGTTCTTTAGCGCTTACAAAACCAAAACTACATCGCCAATCCAAGCCGGTCGGAACACCGCACAATCGCCCCATGCAACTGACCCACCGAACCCCACTTTGGCCCCTGCTCCGCACTTTCTCGTGGCAAGAGCTGCGCCACCACCCGTGGCGCAATGCAGCGGCGGT
>DAINNP010000112.1:0-7333 GCA_036735785.1 Rhodoferax sp.
GCGGCGCAGGTTGTCGGCGTAGTCGGTGATGACCAGCGAATTCGTCGCCGGGTTCACGTTGATCGGGTTGTTGGGGTTGATCAGCGGGCGCAGCACTGCCACCAGGTTGTTGGCGTTTTCGAACTGCAGTTTGATGATCTGGGTCACCAGCTGGTTGCCCGGCGTGTTGGGGGCGCCGTTCTCGGTGGCGGACACGCCGCCGCCGATCAGCTTGGCATCGGCCTCGGGGACCACTTTGTCCAAGCCATCCGACTGCACCACCGCGTAGCCCATGCTACGAAGCACCGCCAGAAAGTGGTTGTAGGCGCGGGCGGGCGACATGGGGCTGTCAGAGACCAAGGTCATCGTGCCTTTGACCCGGGGGTCTACCACCACATTGCGCCCGGTCATGATGGCCATGGTGCGGGCGACTGCCTCAATTTCAGCGTTGCTGAAGTTCAGTGTGATCGGCTCACCCCGCTTGACTGTGGGCGTAGCATTGCTGGTCTGTGCCCAGGCCTGAGAGCCAAATGGGGCCATAGCGCCCATGCCGATTGCGCTACTTGCTATTAATTGAATAGCAATGTGTGTGCTGCACAAGCGTTGATAAAGAGGAGTGGACATTCCTTAACCCAGTTGAATCAGAGACCGCGCGCCTTGGCGCTGTCCAATGATATTCAGCAAATTGGAGAGTGTGTCCTCACGGCCCTCCGCGGCGCGGGCTTCTCCGGTAAAGACCAGACCTTGGGGCCCGATTTTTCCGGTCCCGCTGAGCTGCAGTGCCCCCTCAAGGGTCGAGAGCGTCATGGCTGTTTGCTCGCCGCCACGCAGGGTGACCCGGTAGCTGCCCACCGGGCGCAAGGTCGACAGACTGGTGCTCATGTTCAGGGCGTCCAGCGCGAGCTCCCCGCCGAGTTGGGTGCCTGTAGCGCTAAACCGCACTGTCAGGCCCCGGGTCGCCAACGTCAATTGGCCTTGGGGTTGCAGTGTGTTCCAAGGGGTGCCGAGCCCGGTCAGCAGACCTGCCGGAATGCGCAAGCCTTGTGCCGGTAGCAAATCATCCGCTCGCAGCTGCGCGGACTGCAGGCTGCCGCTCATATGCCAAATCCACGGCGCGCTGAGGCAACAGTCTGCCCTCCACTCGGCGCGCACTCCGGGGCCGCCGTCGTACCAGGCAGGGCGCAGGGTCCAACGTAGGTCACCGGGCAAAGCCTTGCTGCCCTCGGCACCACTGCGCAGGAGCACTTGGGCACTGCCATTCCATACGGTGCCGGTCGGGTTGTGCAAGCGCAGCGGTGCGTCTGCCCAAACCAAGCCGGCAGCCAGCCAGCGCGCAGGTGCAAATGCCAAGGCACCTGCCAGAACACCCAGCAAAACCCCCATCACGGCCCAGCTCCACGGGCCACGTGTGGCGCCTGTGTCCAGCTGCCTTTGGGCGCGTCGCAGGATGTCGGGGCGGGTAGCCATCACATCAGCCGCCCGGCAGGGTGAAGGTCACCGTGCCACTCCAGAGGCGGCCGTCACGACGCCATTGCGCCTGGGTCGGCAGCATGCGGGCCTCCACCCGCACCACTGCCAGCCAGCGGGCCAGGGTTTCCGCCTCCACCCCTTTGAGGGTGACGGTGGCTTGTTGGTTGAGTATCAGCAGGCTGGCGCGGGGCCCGAGGCCTGTCACTGCGGCTTGCAGGCCGGCTTGAGCCGCTTGCGGTGCCAGGGCCGGGCGACTTTGCAGCGCGGTGGCTTGTGCCTGCAGCGTTTGCATTTGTTGGAGTTGGGCATCCAGCGCAGCCCGTTGTCCGGGGTAGGCTTTGACAGTGCGCCAAGCCGGGGCAATGGCCATGGTCCACATCAGGGCGGCCAGTACCAAAACCACGGCGGCCGAGAGCAGTGTTTGCTCGCGGGGGGGGCGCTGGTTCCACCAGGTGCGCAGGGTTTGGGTGTTCATGGGCTCAGCACCCAGGTGGTGCCTTCGGTCCGAAGGCGCAAGCCTTTGCTTTGCAGGCCGTCGCGCAAGGAGGTTGGGGGCTCGGCATTGCCGGCTGGCGGCGTTATCCGTAACTCGCCTGCTACGTATTCGATAGCGGACGGCGCAGTATCTGCTTGGGCTACCGTGCCAAAAGCCTCTAAAAGTCGCTCCATATCGCGCGCCCGTGTCTGCCCGCCGGCCTGGCCCAGGGCTTCTACCGCGCGCTGCATTTGCAAGGGTGCATCGACCACTACCGTGGTGGCCGGAAAGGTACTGACCAGCACACCCTGAATCGCACTGCGCTGTTCGGTCAGCGCTTGGCGGGCTTGCCACGCCTGCAGGTTCAGGCCTACCAGCTGCACCACAGCGAGCACACCCAATGCCCAACGGGCTGGCCGCCAGGCCGGTGCTTGCCACAGCGCTGTTGCCGTTTCAGTCACTCGCTGCAACAAGGCATGGCGGTTGGCAAATTCGCCTTGCGCAAGACTCCAGGGGCCGTTGGCGGCGGCGCGCAAGCGGTCCGCACGGTGTTGCACCGTGACCTCCCGGTGGGTTTGTGATTCTGCAAGTTCAGCGCACGCTGGCTCGGCAAACAGAGCCGCGCTAGCTAGCTGGGCAGGGGCTAGAAACGCGGCCGGGGCTTGTGCAGCGCTGCGGCGATGCACGCCTGCGCTATCGGCCCATGTCCACTCTGCCGTCTCGACTTCTCCGGTGAGCCAAAGTGCCGGCGGGGTATCGGAGGAGCCGGGCCCCCATTCGGGCACGATGCTGTGCAAGGTGTGCCCGGCTTGGCGCAGCTGTTGAATTTGTTCGTTGAGCCAGTGACGCTGGCATACCGCCACCCACCAGGGGCCGGTCTCGGCACTGGTGGCCTGCAGCGCAAAATGCAACTGCGCCGGATCATCCAGGAGCTGGTCTTCCAGCAGACCTTCGAGTACGGATTTGAGTTTGGCGGGTTGGCGGGCCTGCCCCTCGCGGCCTAGCAGCCCCGGCGGCAGCGTGATGCGATGCCAAGACAGGGCCGCTGCGGGCACGATCAAAACCGTATTGTCTGCACCGGAACCCACAGCGGGTACCGTGGGCAAACGCTGGTTGCTGTGCGGGCTGTCGCTGCGGACCCAGTCCCATGCAGCCTGCGTTGCATGGGGCGGTGGAGGCATGACGAGGTGCTGACGCATATCGGCTTCATTGTACGGAGGCATCTTGCGGCGCCTCACGTTCTTTCCAGAGAGATTTCACCTGCAAACCTTCGCGCAGCACGGCGGTGCGCTCCTGGGTCGTGAGCGTGCCGATCCGCAGGCGGGTGCGGACCTCAAAGAACCGCGAGTTCACACTGACCAAGTTGTCTTGAAATGCCGATTGCGGCAAACCCGATGCGGCAGGCGCGTCGCCCATGCTCCGAAGCGGGCTTTTTGCCCGGCTGTCGATGAGGCGTTGGGCACTGGCCCCGTCCATTCCGGGAATGATGGCTTGGAGCACCAGCGCCGTCGCCGTGTTGATATTGACCGTGCTGCGGTCCGGGAGGACCACGACATAAGGCCGCAATTGGGCCAGGCTACGCTGCGAGACGCCCAGCCAGGCCAGTTGGTCGAGGTTGCGCGGCAGCAAGGGGGTGTTGCTGGAGCTGGAGGTTCTTTCTTGGCCTGCTTTGGGGGCCTCCAGGCCGGCTTGCAAATGGTTGATCAACAGCTGCAATTCGGCCGGCGGGAGCTTGAGCAGGTCAAACAGCCGGATAAACGCGTTGCGTGTCGGCTCGTGGACCTGCTGGTCCAGCATCAGGTTGGTGACGTTCAGGCGAGCCTGCAAGTCGTTGATATTGCCGGAGAGGTAGGCGTTTTGCAGAACGTCGGTGGGTAAGTCTTCTGCGTTGGCGGAACCGTTGGCCAGAAACGTATTGAGTCGGGCCTCTTGCAGGGTGATGGCCCAGGGTTCGCCCAGATGGTCGACCGTACCGGATCGGGCGTCTTCCCGCAGAATCAGGCGCGCCCAGTCGGTGGTGCCCTGAAGGACCCAGTTTGCTTGCACACGAGCCCGCTCTGCCGCTTCGAGGTCATAGGCGCGCGCTTGTTGCCAGAGCGCTGCGGTGCTGAGCGTAGCAACCAGCGCCATGAGTAAC
Organism: Rhodoferax sp.; assembly: GCA_036735785.1. Classification (GTDB taxonomy): domain Bacteria; phylum Pseudomonadota; class Gammaproteobacteria; order Burkholderiales; family Burkholderiaceae_C; genus Allorhodoferax. The sequence continues at coordinate 4,062 of DAINNP010000112.1, forward strand.
AAGGCCGTCAGAATGGCCGCGCCGCGCTGGACTTTCACGGAGTGGCTCCCGACAGAGTTGGGCGGGCCCAATCCCGTACGAGGGTGCCGGCCAGCGGATGGGGTGCGTCCAGCGTCAAGACAAGGCGTATCCCGTCGGGCAGGGCTGCAGCGTCCTGTGCACCGGCGCTTGAGAGGGGGTTGCTCCAGGCCCCTCCGCGGTAGTAAAACAATTGCCATGCAGACAGTGCGGTGATGCTGACCTCTGCCGGGCGGATGCTGCTGGCGTTGCCCGCAAGTGCATTGACGGTGCTCGCCTGTGCGCCTTGCGCCCACGCAGCCGCTGCGCCCCAGGCAGCCTGCCAGCTTTCGCGGGTCCTAACCGGGCCTGACTGCCAACGCAGCCAGACGGCCCTGCCCGCGCGTTCTGCCCGCGTCCAGGCCACGACGTAAGCGCCATCGCCTTGTTGGGCGCTGCGGCGGGTCAGGCGCAGGGCTCGGCCGTCCCAGTCAAGGCTGCGGGTTTGGGGGATCTCTTGCATGGCGTCGAGATCGGCGGTCCATTGGTTCAGGCCCGCCTCGGTGGTGAGCACCGCATCGTTATGGCTGCGATTGCCCTCCATGGCACTTTGCATGCCCGCGAGGGCTTGCCACCCCATGGTGGTCATGAGCGCCATGACGGCGAGCGCCACCAAGAGTTCGATCAAGGTGAAACCAGCGCTTCCGGTGCGGCGGGACAGGCGTTGCATCAGTAGCGCCCCAACACGGTGCTGAGTTGGAGCAGGGGGGCGCCGTCTTTGGCCACCCGGGCTTCTACCCGCCGAAAATTCGGGTTGGGTGTGGATTGCACCAGGAGCCGCAATTCGAAAGATTGGCCCGCTTGCGCGCACTCTTGGGTGCTGTCGCTCACATCCGGGAGCTGACCGCTCAGGCGGTATTGCACCAGGGCATTTTCAGCACAGAGCTGGGCCAGCACCCGGCTGCTCTGGCGCTCTGTACTCCGGGTCATAGTGGCGCTGGCGCGCAGCCCTGCGATGAGCGTGACAGCCACAATGGCCAGCGCAACCAATACCTCTATCAGGGTAAAGCCCTGTTTGCCATGCCACCGGCGATGCCACTTCACGGTGCGGCCCCCGTTGGTCCTGCGGGCGCCGCGTTGCGCACCTCAAACGCACGAAGGCCATCGGTGGTCACCCAACGGCTGGGGCCTGCAGCGTCGCTGTTACTGAGGCGAATAGTTTGCGGGCCTATGACAGGCTCCGGGCCCAAGACAACCGGTGTTTCGCTGCGGGCCTGCAGGGTGGTGGGGTCCCAGCGCTGGGGCCGGGTTTTGATGCCATCGGTGAACTCAAATCCGCCGGGCGTGGCCCGCCACTGCAAGCTGACTCCGGTGGCGCGGGATTCGGCCCGAGCCGCTTCGAGGAGTGCGACCAGGCGCTGGGCCTCACGATCGAGCTGGGTCTGGGTGCTGTCCCGCAAGGCGAATGCGACCGCAGCAGAGGCCATGCCGGTGATGGCCACCACAATCATCAACTCCAACAACGTAAAGCCACGCGACCGGGTGCGTGGGCCTGCAAGACTGGATGCGAGGCTAGTTGTTGATGTCGGCATCTTTTCCATCGCCGCCGGCTTGGCCATCCGCGCCGAAGGACATCACATCGACCTCGCTCTTCAGGCCGGGGTTGATATAGAGGTAGGCCCGGTTCCAGGGGTCCATGGGCAGTTTGTCAATGTACGGGCGCCAGTTGGCCGGAATGACGCCAACAGTGGGCTTAGCCACCAGTGCCTGCAGGCCCTGCTCGGCAGAAGGAAAGCGCTGGTTGTCGAGTTTGTAGAGCTTGAGCGCCTGGGTGAGGTTGGCAATGTCTGTTTTGGCGGCTGTGACCCGGGCGTCATCGGCGCGGTCCAGCACGTTCGGAACAATCAAGGCTGCCAGCACGCCAATGATGACCAGCACGACCATTAGCTCAATCAGGGTAAAGCCGCGTTGTGCTGCGCGGTACAAACGGATGTGTGGGCTCATGGGGGGCTTCTGGTCAGCAAAGTGGAAGGGGTGCCGGTAGGCGTCTCGGTCAATCATAATGCGCCCATGCCTTATCCCGCTTCTGTGTGGCCTCCTCGTATGGCGGCTTTGTTGTTGTCCACTTTGGCAGCATTGAGCGCTGTCTATTGGGGCCTACATTGGCGTTTGCCTTCGCAACAGGCCATGGCTGGGGTGGCGGAGCCCGCAGAGCAGGCGTTGGACGTTGGTGCGGTTGCCCGTGGCTTGGGCGCTGCCCCCGAGGGGGCAGCCCAGCCCGCAGTGGTGGCGGCCCCTGCGGCAGAGGCCTCGCGGTTTGTGCTGCAAGGGGTGCTGGGTGGCGATCGTGCGGGCGCGGCCTTGATCGCGATTGACAACAAACCTGCCAAGCCGTTTGCACTCGGGGCTGAATTGGCCAGCGGCTGGCAACTGACCCGTGTGTCCGGCCGCACGGTGACGATCGGGCGTCAAGGGGCCGAGCTGGAGTTGAGCTTGCCCCCGCTGGCGCTGCCCGCTACTGCCAAAAAAGCACCTTAGCCCGCATCCCGTATGCGCGGGTAGCTATCATTTTTGTAGAAACATTCGGTACACCGGGTTGTGGGTTTCTTCGACATACGGGTAGTTCAGGGTTTGTAAGAATTTTTCAAACGCCTTGTCGTCGGCCTCTGGCACCTGCAAACCGACCAGGATGCGGCCGTAGTCGGCGCCTTGGTTGCGGTAGTGGAAGAGGCTGATGTTCCAGCCCGGGCGCATCAGGCTCAGGAACTTCATCAGCGCGCCCGGCCGCTCGGGGAACACAAAACGCAGCAAGCGCTCGTCCTGCGCGAGGCTGGAGATGCCGCCTACCATGTGGCGGATGTGCTCTTTGGCCAGCTCGTCGTGTGTCAGGTCCAGGGTCTTGAATCCGTTTTTCTCAAAGTTCTTGGCCACCTTGGTGGATTCGCCCTTGCTCTGGGTGGTGAGGCCCACAAACACATGGGCCTTGGCCGCGTCGCTGATGCGGTAGTTGAACTCGGTCACATTGCGTGTGCCGCCGGGTAGCTCGCCAATCAGCTCGCAAAAGCGCTTGAAGCTGCCGCGCTCTTCAGGAATGGTGACCGCGAACAATGCCTCTCGCTCTTCACCCACCTCAGCCCGCTCGGCCACAAAGCGCAGGCGGTCGAAATTCATGTTGGCGCCGCACAAGATGGCGGCATAGGTTTCGCCTTTGGTTTTGTGGGTGGCTACATATTGTTTGATAGCCGCGACTGCCAGTGCGCCTGCCGGCTCGACGA
>DAINNP010000113.1:0-7320 GCA_036735785.1 Rhodoferax sp.
TGGTTTGCAGCAGCGCCATGCTCTCGGGGTTTTTGAGCGAGTCCAGCGCCAGCGCTAGGGTGTTGAGACCCTGCTCAGCCAGCGCATCCAGCATCGCGTCAAACGCGGCGGTGTTGCCGGCCTGCAAATGGGCTTTGTAGAACACCAGCAGGGCTGTGGGCGCGCCGTCGCGCCACGGGGCCACTTGGCTCAAGGGCTCGTAGCGCACCGCGCCGGGCAGCACCTGCGCAGGCGCAGGCCGCTCGCCCCGGCCAAAGGCGGCATGGGCTATCAGCTGGTAGAAGTTGTTGGCGTTGTCGCGCCCGCCTTCGCGCAGGCAGCGCCACAGGTGGGTGCAGTCGTCTTTTGCGGCGGTGCTGCGCAACAGCAGCTGCGCGTCTTCCACACACTCGCCCGACACCATCACCAGCCACTGGCCGCGCGCGGCGGCGGATTCGCACACCTGGTCGACGATATAGGCCCAGTCGCTGGGGGCGCCCAGGTGTTCGATGACGATGGCCTTGGCGTGGCGCAGCACATCGTCCATGTACAAGTCGGTGGACGCGGGCTGGCGCAGCCACATCAGGTTGGCCAGGCGCACACTCGGAAAATCAGCAGGCAAGTTGCTGGCCACCTCGGCCAAGAGCGACAAGGTGGTGTCCGCCACGGTGAGCACCACGATGTCGCCGGGCGTTTGCTCCACGCGCACGATGCCATTGCCATCGTCTTCGACATGGCCGCCAGGGCGGGTGGAAAGCAAATGCATGGTGAACTGCCTTTAATGAACTGCCCTTAGGCCAACGCGGCTTGCAACTCAGCCTGCAGGGTGGCCGCATCCAAGTGGTCGCCAATGAACACCAGGCGGGTGGCACGCGGCTCGTCCGCACGCCAGGCGCGGTCAAAGTAGCTGTCAAAGCGCTGGCCCACGCCCTGCACCACCAGGCGCATGGCCGCACCGGGCAAGGACACAAAGCCCTTGATGCGGTAAATCTCGTGGCGCTGCACCAGCGCGGTGAGTGCGGGGATGACCTTGGCGCGGTCGGCCACTTGCAGGGTCAGGGACACGGAGTCGAACTCGTCGTGGTCGTGGTCTTCTTCCTCGTCGTGGTGGGTTTTGCGGGAATCGATCACGTCTTCCACCGCGCGCTCCAGGCCCAGCAACACGTCCATAGGCACATTGCCGTGCGAGGCGCGCACCAGCTTCACGCCCGCTGGCGCTTCTGCGCGGATGGTGGCTTCCACGGCCTCCAAGGCTGCGGCGTCCATGCCGTCTACCTTGTGCACGATGACCAGGTCGGCCGTGGCCAGCTGGTCTTCAAACAGCTCGGCCAGCGGGGATTCGTGGTCCAGGTTGTCGTCCGAGCGGCGCAGGGCGTCTACGGCCACCGGGTCTTCGGCGAAAGTGCCGGCAGCCACCGCAGGCGCGTCCACCACGGTGATGACCGAGTCCACGGTAAAGGCGTTGCGCAGCGCGGGCCACTGGAAGGCTTGCACCAGCGGCTTGGGCAAAGCCAGGCCGGAGGTCTCGATGACCAAATAGTCGATCTGGTCACGGCGGGCGGCCAGCTGTTCCATGACCGGGGCAAACTCTTCTTGCACGGTGCAGCACAGGCAGCCGTTGGCCAGCTCGAACAGCTGGCCGTTTTCTTCACCGTTCTCATCGCAGCCGATGCCGCAGCCGCGCAGCAGCTCGCCGTCAATGCCCAGCTCGCCGAACTCGTTGACGATGACCGCAATGCGGCGGCCTTGCGCGTTAGTGAGCAGGTTACGCAAGAGCGTGGTTTTGCCACTGCCCAAAAAGCCGGTGACGATGGTGGCGGGGATTTTGCGGGTTTGCATGGTGTGGAAATGAACGTAAAAAAATGAATAAAACAGGTGGCAATCAGGCGCCGTCAGACTGGTGCAACAAGGTGTACATGACAAACAAGGCGCCCACGCTGGCGGTCACGATGCCCACCGGCAGCTCTTGCGGGGCCAAAATAGACCGGCTCACCACATCGCTGAGCAACAGCAGCAAGGCGCCAATCAGCATGGCGATGTGCAGCATGTGGCGGTGCAGTGCGCCAGCCAACGCGCGGGCGAGGTGCGGAACCATGAGGCCGACAAAACCAATCACCCCGGAGACTGCCACAAAACACGCGGTGGCAAAGGCGCACACCACAAAGGCCTGCACCCGCAGCCGCTCGGGCGCAATGCCCAGGCTGTGCGCGGTGTGGTCGCCGCTGAGCATGGCGTCCAGCGCGTGGCGTCTGTGCCACGAGAAAAGCGACAGCACCGCCAAACCCGTCAGGGGAATAAACAGGTTGTCCCAGCGGGCAGAGCCCAGGCCGCCCATGGTCCAGAACATGACCGACTGGGCGGCACGCTGGTCGCCCAGAAAGGTGAAATAGTAGGTCAGTGCGGTGAACAAAAACGAGACGGACAGGCCCGCCAGAATCATGCGCTCCGGCGTGTGGCTGCGATAGCGGCGCAACAGCAGCAACACCACCACCACCGACGCCATGCCGCCCACGAAGGCAGCAAGCGGCAGCGTCCAGACGCCCAGCACCTCGCCGGTGAGCGTAATCACCGCCACGGCCCCGGCCGCCGAACCCGAGGACAGGCCGAAAAGATAGGGGTCTGACAAATCGTTGCGGGTGGTGGTTTGCAACAGCGCACCCACCAAGGCCAGACCGGCCCCCACCACAATCGCCAACAACATGCGGGGCACGCGCAGATCCACCACGATGCGGTCGACCATGGTGTAGTCCGCATCGGGCGCGCCGCGCAACCACAGGCCCAGGCCATGCCCGACTTGCGACCACGCCACCTCGGTAGCACCCGACACCACCGACAGCAAGCTCACGCACGCCAGCAACAGCAGCAGACACACGGTCAGCAAGCTGGTCGATCGCACAGCAGGCGCCAGGCGCACGGGGGCGGACCCGGGCATCAGCGGTTGACGGCCCGGGCCATTTTTTCAATGGCAGCCACGTTGGCCGGGCCGGGGGTGAGCTCTTCGTAGCGCAGGGCCACAAAGCGCTTGTTTTTGACGGCCGTGGTGTGCTGCATCAGCGGGTGCTTTTGCAGGAACTGAAGCAGCTTGTCAGCGCCGCCGTCGTTTTGATAGTCGAGCAACACCAGGAACTCGGGGTTGCGGGCGGCCACGGCCTCCCAAGCCACGGTGCCCCAGCTGGCGTCGACATCGTCCATGATGTTGCGGCCACCCACCGCTGCCATCATGGCGGTGGGGATCGCAAATTTGCCGGCAGTGAAAGGCTTGTCTTCGCCCGAGTCAAACAAGAACATGCGTAGCGGCTCTTTGCCAGTGGCTTTGGGCAGAGCTGCCAGGCGCTGCTTCCACTGGGCGATTTGTGCCTTGGCCTGGGCTTCTTTGCCGAAGATGGTGCCTAGCTTGAGGTAGTCGGCGTACAGCAGCTCCATGCTGGCGGGCGGGCGGCCCTTGTCCACATGGATGCAGCTTTCGCTCAGCACCAGCGTGGGGATTTTGTATTTTTTGAGCGTGGTGGGCGTGACCTCGCCGCCCACGGCCATGCCGTAATTCCAGCCTGCAAAAAAGAAGTCGGGCTTGAGCGCCAAGATGTTTTCCAGGCTGGGCTGCTTGGGCGCAATTTCTTTGATGTTGCCCAAGGCCTGCTTGAACTCGGGGCTCATCTTGTACCAGCCGGTAATGCCGCTCACACCGGCCATCTGGCTTTGCAGCCCGAGCGACAAGGCCATGTCGGTCATGTTGATGTCGTGGATCAAGGCGGCCTTCGGCGGTGCTGTGAATGTGAGCTTTTCGCCGCAGCTGTCCACCGTTACCGGGAAGGTTTGGGCGTGTGCCGCCAAAGACAGCACCGAAAGGCCGCAAGCGGCAAGCCACGAGCGGCAGGAAAAAATGAGATTGGTTTTAGTTTTCATATTCACGAATCGAATGGCGGGGCCCGGGGGATTCAAACACGGCGACCGGTTGGTCGCGATGGGGCAACGGCAGGTAAAACACATCCATCCCGAAGTTACCCAGCACCAGCTCGGGCGTGAGCACCCGGGCGGGCACATCGTCAGCCACTACCCTGCCCTCGCCCAACAACACAGCGCGGTGGGCAAAGCGCTGCACCAAGCTCAGCTCGTGGAGTGCGGCCACCACCGTGATCTCCAGGCTGGCTAGCAAGTCCAGCACATCAGAGCGGGTGCGCAGGTCTAAATGGTTGGTGGGCTCATCGAGCAGCAAAATACGGGGCTCTTGGGCCAAGGCGCGGGCAATGGCGCTGCGCTGCTGCTCTCCGCCCGAGAGCGTGCCCATGGCCCGGTCTTGCAAGCCTTGCAGGCGGCAACGGCTGAGTGCAGTGTCGATGGCGTGCGCATGTTCAGCGCGGCTCGCACCGCTGTGGGGGGTGCGGCCCAGTGCCACGTAGTCGCGCACCCGCAGCTGGGCGTGGATAAATTCATGCTGATGCACCACGGCCATCTGCCGCGCCCGGTCGGGGCCGGGCATCTGCTGCAAATCGGTGCCGCCCAGCAACACCCGCCCGGACTCGGGCCGCAAGCGACCGGCCATCAGGTGCAGCAGGCTGGACTTGCCCGCGCCGTTGGGCCCGAGCAGTGCAATGTGCTGGCCAAACGGAATGTCCAGCGACACCCGCGCCAGCACCGCCCGCCCCTGCCGCTGATACGACACGGCAGCGAGGGACAAGGCGGGCTCAGCGGACGCGACCCGGGGCACGGTCATCAGTCTTCAATCCCGCGCTGGGCGGGCACACCGGCTTTGAAGTGGTGTTTGATCAGCGTCATCTCGGTGACGGTGTCTGCCAGCTCGATCAACTCGGCCGGCGCATTGCGGCCGGTGAGCACCACGTGCACATGCGGCGGGCGCTCGCGCAGGCAAGACAAGATGGATTCGAGAGGAATCCAGCCGTAGCGCAAGGGGTACATGATTTCATCCAGCACCACCATGAAATGTTCGCCGGCCATCACCGTGGCTTTGGCTTGCTCCCAGCCTGCTTGGGCCAGCTCGGCGGAGTGGTCCAGGTCTTTGCTTTTCCAAGTGAAACCATCGCCCAAGCCGGTGATAGGAATGCCCAGCTGCTCGAACAGGCGATGCTCGCCGAAACGGGCGGTGGGCACTTTCATGAACTGGTAGACCTTGACCGCCTTGCCACGGCCATGGGCGCGCAGGGCCAGCCCGAAGGCGGCGGTGCTTTTGCCTTTGCCGGTGCCGGTGTGCACCAATATCAAACCACGCCGCTCGCCTTGCGGGCGGGGCGTGTCACGGTCGACGGGGGGAGCGATCAAATCCACAACAACAGTCCTTCAGTTCAGCAAATGCTCAGGCCGCGGAGTACACGCGCTGGTTCACCAGCGGGTTGCCTTGCAAACGACGCAGAGCCTTGGCAGCCGCCAGCACACCCAGGTCCACCAGGGGCTCAACCAGCACCACGGTCATGTAGGCTGCGCCAAAAGTCGCGATTTGGCTCATGTTCTCCATGCCCACGCCACGGCCATAAATGGCCCAGAAGGCGACCCATGCCACGATGCCACCTTGGTAAGCGGCAGACAGCTTGAAAGCCTGGCTGTAAGTCAGGTCCACATAGGCCACGTTAGCGGGCACGATGCGGCGGGCCAAGGCGGCGGTGGCAAACAAGGGCACCAGCAAGGTGGTGACGTTCATGCCGTACTGGGGCAAGTCTTGCTGCGCGAAAAACACGCTCTGGATCAACAAGCCGCCCATCAGGCCGATGGCTGCAGGCGCCACGCCGAAAATCAACATCAGGGTGGTGCCCAGAATCAGGTGCACCTCGGACACGCCCACGGGGTGGTGCGGCGCCACTTCAAAAAAGCAAAACACCAAGCCCACGCACAGCAAGGCACGGGCGATCAGAGCCAATGGGCCCTCTTTTTTGACGGCATCGACCGCCAATTTGGTGGCGTACAGGGCCGCGGTGGTGGCGGTGGCGTAGCTCAGGAAAATTTTGGTGGTGTCTACCAGACCGGGTTCGATGTGCATGCGATTGCTCCTTGGTAAAAATGTTTCAGGGTGCCTTCAGGGTCAGCGGCAAGCCGGCAGCCATGAGGGTGACGCGTTCGCAGGTGGCAGCCACCTGCTGGTTGAGCCGGCCCAGCGCATCCACAAAGGCGCGCACTTCGCGCCCCATCGGGATTACGCCTAGGCCGATCTCGTTGCCCACCAGCACCACAGGGCCGGGGGCCTGTGATATTGCTATCAAAAAAGAAGCTACCCGCGCAGGTTCTACTTGGGCTGGAGGGCTATTTGGCTCAAAATCCACCGGCATCAGCTGGTTGGTAAGCCACAGGGTCAGGCAGTCCACCACCACCAGCGTGGCAGGGGTGCTGTGCCGGGCAATGGCCTCAGCCAAGGCCAGCGGCTCTTCCACAGTCGTCATGCCGGGCACGCGCTCGGCCCGCTCCTGCTGGTGGCGCGCGATGCGCAGGCGCATCTCGTCATCCCACGGCTGGGCGGTGGCGATCATGACGGCGCGGTGGTCCGGCGACTGTAGTACCCACTGCCGGGCCAACAACTCGCCACGGTGGGACTTGCCACTTTTCTGGCCACCCAGAATGAGCTCGCTGCGGGCGATGGTGAATTCGGTCATTGAGACGCTCCACGGACAGGCAAGGGTTTGTCCATCCACTGCATAAAGATGCGGTGCATCTGTTGCACACCGTCGGTCAAAGCAGCGGGGCCGGGTTGGAGAATGTCGGCAGACTTGATTTCAAACAACTGCCCATCCCGCACCGCCGGCACATCGGCCCAACCTTCGCGGGCAGCCACCTTTTCAGGGCGGAATTTCTTGCCACACCAGGAGCCGAGCACGATATCTGGCGCGCGCTGCACGATGGAGGCGCCGTCAGCAATGATGCGCTGCTTGCCCATCGGCTCAAGAGAGAGCTCGGGAAAGCAGTCGTCTCCGCCCGCAATCGTCATCAGCTCTGACACCCAGCGGATGCAGCTGATATGGGGCTCGTCCCACTCTTCAAAAAACACCTTGGGCCTGCGCGCGCCAGCCGCGAGGCGGGCAGCGACCGCGGCTTGCATGGCCCGCAGGTCGGCTTGCATCTGTGCAATGCGTCGGGCGCCCTGCTCTGCCTCGCCCACCATGGCAGCGACTTGGTAGAGCATGGAAAAAATGTCGGCCACGCTGCGTTGGTTGAAGATGGTCACCTGCACCCCGCGCTTGACCAGATCGGCCGCGATGTCGGCTTGCAAGTCCGAGAAGCCAAACACGCAGTCGGGCTGCAGCGCCATGATCTTGTCGGTTTTGGCGCTCAAGAATGCGCTGACACGGGGCTTTTCGTCGCGCGCGCGTCGGGGCCGGACGGTATAGCCCGAGATGCCGACGA
>DAINNP010000114.1:0-7311 GCA_036735785.1 Rhodoferax sp.
ATCAGCGCCATCAGCCACGAGCTGCGCACGCCGCTCAACAGCATCCTGGGCTATGCCCAGTTGATGGGGGAGGATGCGGCCATTCCACCCCACCGCAAGCAAGCGGTGAGTGTGATCAAGCGCGGCGGCGAGCACCTGCTTTCGCTGATCGAGGGCACGCTGGATATGGCCCACATCGAGAGCGGCAAGCTCACCCTGAATGTGAAGCCGATGCAGTTTGCCAACGGCATGGCAGAGCTGGCCGGCATGTTTGAGTTACAGGCTGCCGGCAAGGGGCTGCAGTTTCACTTCGAGGTCGTGGGCAATGTGCCCGAGTGGGTGCGGGCCGACGAGAAGCGCCTGCGCCAGATCTGTATCAACCTGCTGGGCAATGCCATCAAGTTCACCGCTGCGGGCAGCGTGCGCCTGGTGCTGCGCTATGCCCGCGAGATGGCGCATATCGAAATCCATGACACCGGCCCCGGGATGCGCACCGAAGAGTTGGATAGCATTTTTGAGCCCTTCACCCGGGGCACCACCGCGGCATCCGGGGTAGCGGTTGCGTCTGGCGGCTCAGGCTTGGGGCTCACGATTGCCAAGATGCTGACCGACCTGATGGGGGGCGAGCTCACTGCCAGCAGCGTGCCCGGTCAGGGCAGTGTGTTTAAAGTGCGCCTGTTTTTGCCGGAGCTGCACATGCCAGCCAGCGCAACCCGCCCGGCAGCGCGCGCCAGCAAAACCCGGCTGGCTTATGCCGGTGCCCGGCGCAAGGTGCTGGTGGTCGACAACGAAGAGGCCGACCGCGAGCTCTTGATGAGCCTGCTGCAGCCTTTGGGTTTTGATGTGCGTACCGCTGCCAGCGGCCACGACGGGTTGGACCTCATGGCGGCCGGACTGCAGCCCGATGTGGTGTTGCTCGATCTGGCCATGCCCGGCATTGATGGCTGGGAGACTTTGCGCCGCATCCGCTCCAACCCGGCGCTGGGGGGCAGCCAGCCGCAGGTGGCCATCGTGTCGGCCAATGCGTTCGATCGCGGGCTCGACAACGGTCTTGGCTTGCCGCCCGAGGATTTCATTGTGAAGCCGGTGCGCCACAGCGAGCTGTTGGACTGGTTGGAGCGCAGGCTGGAGTTGGTGTGGATCGACAAGCCCGCGCCTGCAGTTGCCCCGGGAGTGATGGATGCGCCGCTGGCAGTTACCGCTGTGGTGCCCGCGCTCGCGCTGCCGGCCGAGGCTGCCCGGGCTTTGCTGGAGGTGGCCCAGCTGGGCTACTACCGCGGCGTGATGAATTTGCTGCAGTCACTGCAGGTCCGCTATCCGGCGAGTGCCACCTTCCTGCAACAGCAGGAGGTATTGGCCCACCAGTACCAGTTTGAAACCATGTCTGACCAATTGCAAAAGGTGCTCGATGCCCGCTCCGCTGATGAACCCCGCTGACACCCTGCCGGACACAGCCCGCCTGGACGGCACGCTGGACCGTGCCAACAGCGATGTGGTCCTCATCGTGGACGATGTGCCTGACAACTTGGCCGTCTTACACGATGCCCTTGACGAGTCGGGCTACACGGTATTGATTGCTACCTCCGGTGAGGCTGCCCTGATGCGCGCCATACAGGCACTGCCCGACGTGATTTTGCTGGACGCCATGATGCCCGGGATGGATGGTTTTGAGGTGGCGCGCCGGCTCAAGGCAGCGCCGCAGACCACGCACATTCCCATCATCTTCATGACCGGCCTCACCGAGACCGAATACCTGGTGGCCGCGCTGGAGAGTGGGGGTGTGGACTATGTGACCAAGCCGATCAAGCCCAAGGAAGTGCTGGCCCGCATGGGGGTGCACCTGGCCGGCGCGCGCGAGCGCCGCCAGACCCGCAATGCGCTCGATGCCTTTGGCTACGCCACCATTACCGTGCGCGCCGCGGATGGCTGCCTGATGTGGCAAACGCCGTTGGCGCGCGACCTGTTGGAACGCTACTGCGGCACACACGCCCCGACCACTCCGCCCGAAGTGCTGGGCTGGTTGCAAGCCTGCCTGCAAACGGTGGCGCGCGGGGGCGAGCCAACCAAGCTGAGCCTGGAGCGCGGCCCCAAGCGGCTGACCTTTCGCCTGCACCAGCAGATCGGCGACAGCGATGCCGGTGGCGACTGGCTCATCGTGATGCGGGAGGTGTCTGACACCGCGGTGATCGAGGCCATGAGCCTGTCTTTCAAGCTCACCGCCAAAGAGGCGGAGGTCTTGTACTGGGTGGTCAAAGGCAAAACCAACAAAGACATTGGCGACATTCTGGGCAGCAGCCCGATGACCGTCAAAAAGCACCTCGAGCGCGTGTTCGTGAAGCTCGGTGTGGAAACCCGCACCGCCGCTGCCGGCATGGCCATGAGCCGCATCCGGCAATTACATCCGCAGTTTGAGGGTTAAGCCAAGGGGGGGCTTGTGTGACCAGCGGGCTGCGACAATCACCGCATGAGCACGGACGCAACCCCACCCACACCGACCAAGCAAGCCAACAACCCCCTGCACGGCAAGACGCTGGAGGCCATCGTCACCGAGTTGGCAGACTACTACGGCTGGGATGGGTTGGGGGAGCGCATTCCGGTGCGCTGCTTTACGTTGGAGCCCAGCGTGGGCTCCAGCCTCAAGTTTTTGCGTAAAACCCCTTGGGCACGGGACAAGGTCGAGGGGCTGTACTTGTTCATGCTGCGCGAAATACGCCGTTCGGGGCGCTAAGCCGCGCCGTTTGTCGCGCCCGCCGCACTTTTTTAGCGAGTGCAGGGAACTTGACTGTTCACATTTTTTGAATCAAGTCATCAATTAGATTCAAAAATCAGCAATTCATGCCCCCCTAGACTTCTGGGCATGGCACCTAAGCACACTTCTTCCTTCGACGCTGGCACCAAGCGCTATAGCCTCACGGCCATCGTGTTGCATTGGGTGCTGGGCGCGGCACTCTTGGGCATTTTTGCGGTCGGTTTGTACATGACCGATTTGCCGTTCTCGCCCACCCGCTTGAAGCTCTACAACTGGCACAAATGGGCGGGTGTGACGATTCTGGTGCTGTCTGCCTTGCGTTTGCTGTGGCGCTTGACGCATCGCCCACCCGCACTGCCGGGCAAGATATCCCAAGCCATGCCCACATGGCAGCATTGGGCCCATCACGGCACCCACCACGCGCTGTACGCCTTGTTTTTCCTGGTCCCGCTGATCGGCTGGGCGTATAGCTCGGCATCCGGCTTCCCGATCGTGGTGTTCGGCGTGTTGCCTTTGCCTGACTTTGTGCCGGTCGACAAGGCCTTGGCAGAAATGATCAAGCCATTCCATGAACTTACTGCGTTTGCCTTGATCGGACTGGCCGGTCTGCACATTGCCGCTGCACTCAAGCACCAGTGGATTGACCGCGATGGCCTGATCAACCGCATGTTGCCTGGCCGCGACTGAACCCTTTAACTGATTGGATTTGACATGATGGTTTCCCGCGTAATTCTGTCCACCGCGATTGCAGCGTCTGCACTCCTCGGCACATCTGCCTTTGCCCAGCAAAAGTTGGTGCCCGCTCAAAGCGAGATCGTGTTCGTGAGCAAGCAGATGGGTGTGCCGGTGGAAGGCCGTTTCAAGAAGTTTGATGCGCAAATCGCTTTCGACCCGGCCAAGCCTGACGCCAGCAAGATCGCGTTCACCGTCGACATCGCCAGCGCCACCTTGGGTGTGCCCGAAACCGACGCCGAGCTACCCCGCCCCAACTGGTTCAACACCGCCAAGTTCCCGCAAGCGACCTTCCAGTCCACCGCCGTCAAAGGCTTGGGCGGTGGCAAGTTTGAAGTGAGTGGCAAGTTAGCCATCAAAGGCAACAGCCGCGATGTCGTGGTGCCCGTGGCTTTGGCCCAAAGCGGCGCGACCACGACCGTGACTGGCACCTTCCCGCTCAAGCGCCTGGCCTTCAAGATCGGCGAAAACGAGTGGGCAGACACCTCCATGGTCGCTGACGACGTGCAAGTCAAGTTCAAGCTCTCGCTGACCGGCGTGGGCAAGATGTAAGTTTTTCCAGTTCTCTTTTAATCAACCCGTAAATCAGGAGTTTTTATGCGTACTTCCCTCATCGCTGCCGCTTTGGCACTGTCCGCTTTCGCCGGCGCTGCCAGCGCCCAATCCGCGACTTACGCGATTGACTCTTCCCACACTTTTTCCAGCTTTGCTTACAACCATCTGGGTCTGTCTAACCAGCAAAGTCGCTTCAACACCACCACAGGCACGGTGACCTTTGACAAGGCTGCTAAGACAGGCGCGGTGGACGTTGTGATCGACATGAAGTCTGTGGACACCGGTTCTACCGTGTTCAATGGCCACATCCAAGGCGAAGACCACCTGGACACAGCCAAGTTTCCTACCGCCACTTTCAAGTCCACCAAGGTGGTGTTTGAAGGCGACAAGCCCGCTGCTGTCGAAGGCAACCTGACGATCAAGGGCATCACCAAGCCCGTGACTCTGAAGTTGACCAACTTTGTGTCGACCGCCCATCCGATGAACAAGAAAGACGTGATCGGCGCCAACGCCAGCACTACGATCAAACGTACGGAGTTCAATGCCGGTAAATTCGCACCCTACGTGGGCGATGACGTGACCATCACCATCGCGCTCGAAGCGATCAAGCAGTAATCTGCCACCAGTCCCCGCTACCGCGGACGGTTCTGAAGGCCCGCCGGAAGGTTGGCCTTTTTTTATGAAAAATCAGCCTCTAGCCCACGATTTTCTTGCGCAGTAAGCTATATTTTTCATAGCAAATTGTCCTTCATCTGAAACATCATGTCCCCACCTGAAGCTCCGTCCCAGTCTGCTGTGTTAGTCGCACGCGCCTTGCGCTGCAATGCTGGTACGCAGCGTTTATGGGGGCCGCTGGATGTACAACTGCCCGCCGGTGTGACGTGGGTGACCGGAGGGGAAGGGCGTGGCAAATCAAGCTTGTTGCGCATGCTGGCTGGCGACCTGGTAGTGCCGGGCAGCAGCTTGCAGCTCGGCGGCACCGGGCTGCAGACTGAGCCTGCCCAGTACCGCAAAAAAGCGTTTTGGATGGACCCGCGCACCAGTGCCTGGGACCAGTCTTCGCCTTTGCAGTTCTGGGAGCAAGGCAAGCGCCTTTGGCCCTTGTGGAATGCTGTTACCTGCCGCGAGCTGGCGTCTGCCTTGGGGCTGGACGAGCATCTTGCGAAGCCGATGTACATGCTCTCTACCGGCTCCAAGCGCAAGGTCTGGATCACGGCTGCCTGCGCCAGTGGTGCTGAGCTCACCTGCCTGGATGAGCCTTTCGCCGCCTTGGACCGTGCCTCCATACGCACCATCGCCGAGCTGCTGCAGGATGCGGCGGTGCACAGTCCGCGCGCGTGGGTGTTGGCAGACTACGAAGCGCCTGCCGGTGTGCCACTGGCTGCCACCATCGATTTGGGCGCGTGAGCGCCTGTGAATTTTGCCCCTTGACCAAGAGAACCCCATGAGATCCCGACTGCCTACCTACTTTGTGTCCCACGGGGGCGGTCCTTGGCCTTGGATGCCGGATATGCGTGAGATGCTGGCCAGCTTGGACACGGCCTTGGCCGATATGCCGCGTCAGATCGGCCGCACGCCCAAGGCTGTGTTGATGGTGACCGCCCACTGGGAGGAGCGTGCCTTTACGCTGGGCTCTCACCCGGCGCCTGGTATGGTTTACGACTATGGCGGTTTCCCAGCACACACCTACTCGGTGGTATACCCCGCGCCGGGTGCCCCGGAGTTGGCGCGTCGTGTGCAGGGCTTGCTGCAAGACGCAGGGCTGCCGGTGGCGCTGGATCCGCAACGCGGCTACGACCATGGCACCTTTGTGCCCTTGGCGGTGATGTACCCGGATGCACAGGTGCCGGTGTTGCAGATGTCGTTGCGCGCGGGACTGGACCCGGCCGAACACCTTGCGCTGGGGCGTGCATTGGCGCCTTTGCGGGATGAAGATGTGCTGATCGTGGGCAGTGGACTGAGCTATCACAACCTGCGCAATTTCGGCGCTGGCGGGCGGGCTCCGTCCAAAGCCTTTGACGTCTGGTTGCAAGACGCCATGGCTGCAGCGCCTGCGGTGCGCGCCGAGGCGCTGCTGAACTGGGAGTCAGCGCCGTCGGCCCGGGTTTGCCATCCGCGTGAAGAGCATTTGTTGCCATTGATGGTCGCCGTCGGTGCCGCGTGCGACGATGCCGCAGAGTGCGTGTACCACGACGAGGCAGTGTTTGGCGGCGTGACGGCGTCCAGCTTCCGTTTCGGTACTGCTGCCCAGCCTTAACACGGCGGAGCCCTGCCGGCCCTTCAGGAGCTGGCCGTTGTGGTCCGGAGTGCGGAATGCGCTGCGCGCGTTGGCAGGGCCCGATGT
The DNA here is from genome assembly GCA_036735785.1 of Rhodoferax sp. Classification (GTDB taxonomy): domain Bacteria; phylum Pseudomonadota; class Gammaproteobacteria; order Burkholderiales; family Burkholderiaceae_C; genus Allorhodoferax. Next base: position 6,360 of record DAINNP010000114.1, read on the forward strand.
GGCGGGGGCATTTTCGTTACAAGAGGGCTGGCCGGGGCCATGTCGTCCAGAATATGGAGTGCATGCTCACACACACGGGCTGCGTGTTCCAACTGGCGGTTTTTATCCTCCAGTGCCGGAATTTCATCGGTCCTGCCCAATAGCAGCAGGCCGATTTTTCGCTGGTTATTGAACATCAAGTGTTTGGCATCTGACATGCGGTCTTTGATCCGCTTGCGGCATGCACTTAACCAATCGTCGTCCTCGAGGCCGCACTCGGCCAATGTGGAAGCAATCAGCGTTCGCGCCGCGCGGCGGAACGCAATGGGCGGGGGTGAGGCAGTATTGGCACGAGTAGACATGGCTTTGCGCCCTCTGTCGGGGCTCCCTGGTTCGTATGACGTCTACGATAAGGTTTTTCCGGATTCCTCAGGGCCAGCAATTGTTGTTCTCTGCACATTTGGGAGCAAAAAACCGCAGATATGTGAACTTTTGCGAGCCATTGGCGCCAGTCGGGTCCTGTCTGCGACGATCGAACAATAGCTGCTCGGGGTCGCAGCCGGGTTTTGGGCAAACGGAGGCTCACGGTTTCGCTGAAAGGGCCTGTGCTGATAGTGTCCCCGGGCAATATCACCTGTTCGAGACGGGCTGCACCTCTATTGAGGAAAACCTCGTCCTTGATACGGCGTACGCCACTAGGCGTATTTCCGGATCTGGCGGGCAAACCTACAGTCACTTCATCGCATCACACAACCTCTTCTGAGTTTGTTCCGCGAGAAGTGAGATGGATTTGTTTAACCCCCCGGAGAAGCCCACATGCAACGTCGTTTTACTTTGAAGGCACTCACCGCTGCCGTCGCCCTCACCACCTTGTCGGCAGTGCCCGCCATGGCTGCAGACACGATCAAGGTCGGTATCTTGCACAGCCTGTCCGGCACCATGGCCATTTCGGAAACCGTGTTGAAAGACACCG
>DAINNP010000115.1:0-7288 GCA_036735785.1 Rhodoferax sp.
GCCAGGTAGCGCACGCTGGCTTCCAGCGATGCCTTGGCCAAGCCCATGGTGTTGTAGTTGGGAATGATGCGCTCAGCACCCAAGTACGACAGGGTCAGCAAAGCCGCTTTGGGCGACAGGTAGGGCAGGGCTGCCTTGGCCATCGCCGGGAAGCTGTAGGCGCTGATGTCGTGGGCGATTTTGAAATTTTCGCGGGTCAGGCCGTCCAGAAAGTTGCCGGCAATCGCCTCACGGGGCGCAAAGCCGATGCTGTGCACAAAGCCGTCAAAAGTGGGCCAGTGGGCCGACAGGTCTTTGAACAACTGGTCGATTTGCTCGTCATTGCCGACATCGCAGTCGAACACCAGCTTGGAGTCAAAGTCTGCTGCGAACTCGGTGATGCGGTCCTTGAAGCGCTCGCCCACATAACTGAAGGCCAATTCGGCGCCTTGATCTTTGCACGCTTTGGCGATGCCATAGGCGATGGAGCGGTTCGATAGCACCCCGGTAATCAACAACTTCTTGCCTGCTAAAAAGCCCATATCGTCCTCTTAAAAATGCGTGGTCTAGTGCAGAATTGTCGCATGCGGAATTGGGCACTATTACTCTGGAGTTTCATGGCGGGCAGTGCGTGGGCAGCCCATGGCTATGCGCTTTGGGGCGACTTGCAGTACCCCGCCGGTTTTGAGCACTTCAAGTATGTGAACCCGGATGCACCCAAAGGCGGCGAACTGCGCCTGGTCAGTAACCTGCGGGTGTCTACCTTTGACAAGTACAACCCCTTCACCGTCAAAGGCTCGGCTCCGGCGTATATAAGCAGTCTCATGTTCGACAGTTTGCTCGCAGGGGCGCTGGATGAGACCGCCGCGGGGTATGGCCTTTTGGCCAAGGACGTGTCTGTCGCGCCAGACCGCTTGAGTACGACCTTTGTGCTCAGGGCAGAGGCCCGCTTCCACAATGGGGACCCTGTGTTGGCGCGTGATGTCAAACACAGTTTTGACATGCTCAAAAGCGCGCAGGCAGCACCGGGGTATCGCAGCCTGCTCGAAGAGGTGTTGGGGGTAGATGTGCTGGACAGCCGCACCGTGCGGTACCGGTTTGCCAAGCCGAATCGCGAATTGCCCCTCACGGTTGGTGGCCTGCCTGTGTTCAGCCACCGTTGGGGCGAGACGGCCGGCGTAGCAAAACCGTTTGACCAAATCGTGATGGACGTCCCGATTGGCAGCGGGCCCTACAAAATCGGGCCGGTCAATTTCGGCAAAGACATTACCTATGTGCGCGACCCACAGTACTGGGCGCGAGGCCTCCCCGTTCGGAAGGGGACCGCCAACTTTGACCGCATCACCGTGAAGATCTACAAAGACAGCACGGCGAGGCTGGAGGCATTGAAGGCTGGTGAGTTCGATCTGATGCGGTTTTTCTCCGCCGGTGACTGGGCAAGGCGGGTCAACGGTCGCAAATTCGACAGTGGTGAACTGGTCAAAGAAGAGTTTCGCCATACTTTGCCCACCGGCTTCCAGAGCTATGTGCTCAACACCCGCTCACCCAAGTTGCGGGACGTGCGGGTGCGGCAGGCGCTGGGCTTGGCGCTGGATTACGAGTGGATGAACCGGCAAATGTTTTACGGCGCCTACCAGCGTGTGCAAGGTCTGTTTGGCAATACGGCCTGCCAGGCCCAAGGATTGCCCACCGATGCCGAGTTGGCCCTGTTGACGCCTTTGCGCGGCCAGTTGCCCGAGCCTGTTTTTGGCCCCATGGCGCAAGCGCCCCGCACTGATGGCGCACGCAGTCTGCGGGACAACTTGCGCGAAGCCCAAGAACTCTTGCGGCAAGCGGGCTGGATCTACCGCGATGGCGCCTTGCGCAATGCCCAAGGGCAGGCGCTGGAGCTCGAATACCTCGATAGCAACGAAAGCGGCGTTCGGGTCGTCACACCGTGGGCACGCAATTTGGAAAAGATCGGCGTCAAGCTGAATTTCCGCCCGGTGGACTTTGCGCTGTACCAGCAACGCCTGCAAAAATTTGAGTTTGAGGTGACCTCTATTGCCTACGCAGGAACCCAAAACCCCGGACAGGAGTTTGTGGATCTTTTCGGCAGCAAGGCCGCGCTGCAAGAGGACTCTGGCAACCTGAGCGGTGTGCAAAGCCCCGCGGTAGACACGCTGATTCAACACATGACTTCTGCCAACTCGCGGGACGCGTTGTTGCCCGCTTGCCGTGCCTTGGACCGGGTCATTGCCCATAGCTACCTGTTAGTGCCTCAATGGTCAGCCAGCACGCACCGCTTGGCGTACAACCGTTGGCGCTTGGACAAGCCTGCCGCCATGCCACCCTTTGCCGCCGGTGAGGGCTGGGCGATTGACACTTGGTGGGCCAAGCAACCATGAACTTGTTGGCCTACACACTGAAGCGCTTGTTGTTGATGGTGCCGACCCTCTTCGGTGTGCTGCTGCTGACGTTTGCGGTGGTGCAGTTCGTGCCTGGCGGGCCGGTTGAGCAGTACCTCGCAGAGGCCAAGGCAGGCGCCAGCGTGGGGGCCGAAGGTGGCTTGAGTTACCGCGGAGCGCAGGGGGTGGATCCCAAGCGCCTGGAGCAAGCCAAGGCTTTGTACGGGTTTGACAAGCCGGCCCCGGAGCGTTTCTGGCAGATGCTCAAGCAGTTCGCCCGCTTCGACTTGGGAACCAGTTTTTTTCAGAACCGCAAGGTGTCTGAGCTGATTTGGGAGAAGTTGCCGGTCTCCATGAGCCTTGGGCTATGGACCTTTTTTATCAGCTACGGCATCGCGGTGCCCTTGGGTATTGCCAAAGCCGTCCGTGCAGGCACACGGTTTGACCTAGTGACCAGTACCCTGGTGCTGGTGGGGTTTGCGATCCCCGGCTTTGTCCTCGGTGTGGCTTTGTTGGTGGTGTTTGGCGGGCAACTGCAATGGTTTCCGCTACGCGGACTCACCTCCTCGGATTGGGAGAGCCTGAGTTGGGGTGCGCGCATCGTGGACTACCTGTGGCATATCGCCATGCCGGTGACCGCCATGGTGATGAGCAGTTTTGCCACCATCACCATCCTGACCAAAAACTCGTTTCTCGAGGAAATCCGTAAGCAATATGTGTTGACGGCCCGGGCCAAAGGCTTGCCGGAGCGCATGGTGCTTTGGAAACATGTGATGCGCAATGCGTTGATCCCCATCGTCACCGGATTTCCTGCGGCGTTTATCGGTGCGTTCTTCACTGGATCGCTGCTGATCGAAACCCAGTTCTCGCTGGATGGACTGGGGCTTCTCAGTTACGAGAGTGTGATCCGGCGTGACTATCCTGTAGTCATGGGCACCCTCTATTTGTTCACCCTCATAGGTTTGGTCACCAAGCTGGTGTCCGACCTTTGTTACGCCTGGGTCGATCCCCGTGTCACATTCGAATAACCCCGGACCCGCCGCACGCGCATGGCGCCGCTTCCGTCGCAATCGCCTGGGCTTTGTCAGTTTGTGGGCCTTTGTTGCGCTGGTTTTGCTGAGCCTGTGTGCAGAATTGATCTCCAATGACCGCCCCTTGGTGGTGGTGTACCAAGGCCAAACTTATTGGCCACTGGTGCGCGATTACCCGGAAACCACCTTTGGTGGAGACTTTGCCACCCCTACGGACTATCTGGATCCCTTTATCCAACAGCGCTTGTCGCAAGAAGGCAATTGGGCCTTGTTCGCCCCCAATCGCTATGGCCCCAAGACCTTGAACTATTTCGCGACAGCGCCCAACCCGGCGCCGCCCAGTCGTGCCAACTGGTTGGGCACCGATGACCGGGGCCGCGACTTGCTGGCCCAGTTGATCTACGGGTTCCGGGTCAGTGTGCTGTTTGCGTTGGCGCTCACGCTGACCGGCGTGGTTTTAGGCGTGTTGGCAGGCGCGGTACAAGGGTTTTTCGCCGGTAAAACCGATTTGGTGATGCAGCGCGCCATTGAAATCTGGGGCTCCATGCCTGAGCTGTACTTGCTCATCATCTTCAGTGCGGTGTTTGCACCCAGCGTGGGTTTACTGCTCGTCTTGTTGAGTCTGTTTGGCTGGATGGGGCTGTCAGACTATGTGCGGGCCGAGTTTTTGCGCAACCGGCAGCTGGACTATGTGCGGGCGGCAAGGGCGTTGGGCGTTTCAGATAGGGTCATCATGACCCGCCATATCTTGCCCAACAGCTTGACGCCGGTCGTGACCTTTTTGCCATTCCGCATGAGCGGTGCCATCTTGGCGCTGACATCGCTTGATTTTCTCGGCCTGGGCGTTCCGCCGGGCACACCTTCCTTGGGCGAATTGCTGTCCCAGGGCAAGAACAACATCGATGCGTGGTGGATCTCGTTATCGACCTTTGCGGTGCTCGTGGTGACCTTGCTTTTATTGACCCAAATGGGCGATGCCTTGCGTGATGCCTTGGATCCACGAAAGCAGGATCTATGAACCCATCGCCGGTATTGCTGCAAGTCGAGCAGCTCAGGGTGTCTTTTGACGGTAAAGACGTCGTCCAGGGCGTCGACTTTATGATCCGGGCCGGTGAAAAGCTGGCGTTGGTGGGGGAGTCCGGGTCCGGCAAAACGATAACCGCGCTGAGCCTTTTGGGCTTGGCGCAAGGGGCTCGCACTTCCGGGGCTGCGCATTTCGCCACCGCGTCAGGGGCTGTCGATTTGTTGGCGCTGTCGGAGCAACAGCTCCGCGGCATCCGCGGGCAAGATATCGCCATGGTGTTTCAAGAGCCGATGACCGCTCTGAACCCGTTGTTCACCATCGGCGAGCAGATTGCTGAGGTCTTGCAAGAAAAACAGGCTGTATCCCTCGCAGAAGCTGCGCAAATGGCTATCAATTTAATAGCGGATACCGGGATCGACGATCCCGCTCGCCGTGCTGGTGCCTACCCGCACCAGCTATCGGGCGGGCAGCGCCAGCGCGCCATGATCGCAATGGCCTTGGCCTGCTCACCCCGCTTGTTGCTCGCTGATGAGCCGACCACCGCCCTGGACGTGAGCGTTCGCCAGCAGATTCTCGATTTGTTGGCAGAGCTGCAGGTGCGCAAAGGCATGGCGATTTTGCTGATTACCCATGATTTGCACCTGGTGCGCCGATTTGCAGACCGTGTGGCGGTCATGGAGCGGGGGCATATCGTGGAGCAGGGCAGCGTGGGTGAGGTGTTTGCCGCCCCCCAGCACCGCTATACCCGCGAGTTGCTGGATAGCTTGCCGGTGCGCGATGTGGCGCCGCTCCTGCCGGATGCGCCCGTGGTTTTGGAGCTGGCAGGTGTCGGCGTGGACTACCCGGTCGCCCGGCCTGGTTGGCGTGGATGGTTCTCCCGGGGCCGATTTGCTGCGGTGCAACAGGTGGGCTTTCAGCTGCGCCGCGGTGAAACCCTGGGCGTGGTGGGCGAATCCGGCTCGGGCAAATCGACATTGGCCCTGGCTGCACTGGGCTTAGTGCCGTATGCGGGCGATGTGCGCGTCGGTGGGGTGGCTTGGACAGGGCGCTCCCGGGCAGACGTATCTCTCCGAAAAAAAGTACAGGTCGTTTTTCAAGATCCTTTTTCGTCCTTGTCGCCCCGGCTGACGGTCGAGGAGTTGGTGGGGGAGGGTTTGGATGTCCACTGCCCGGGCATCGGCCGCGAGCAGCGGCAACAGCGAGTGGTTGATGCATTGGCAACCGTGGGCATAACAGAGACCCAGTTTCCCGGCATGCTCGAGCGATACCCGCACCAGTTCTCAGGCGGGCAGCGCCAACGTTTGGCTATTGCGCGAGCTCTGGTTTTGGAGCCAGAGGTTTTGGTGCTGGATGAGCCCACGAGTGCCTTGGATGTCACATTGGCACAGCAGGTGCTCCGCCTGCTGCAAGGGCTGCAAAAGTCCAGGGGGCTTTCTTATCTGCTGATTACCCATGATGTGGCGGTGGTGGAGGCCATGGCGCACCGGGTGGTGGTGATGCACCAAGGGCGGGCAGTTGAGGCGGGGCTCCTCTCGGATGTGTTCAGTGCGCCCCAGCATCCCTACACTGCAAAATTACTCGCTGCCAGCCGGTAATTTCCTTAAGAATCAAGGGCTTTGGGCCGCTTTTCAGGTACAATCCAAGCTTCACGACCAAACGGGCGGGTAATTACCGCCCGTTTTTTTTGGTCGATCGTTTTTCATCCTTACATCAGGCAGGCATTACAGACGTGGCATTACAGGACATCGTTGAACAAACCGTAGCAGGGCTGGGATATGACTTGATTGAGATCGAGCGCTCCGCCGGTGGCTTGCTGCGTATTACCATCGATTTGCCCTGGGTTGCCCCTGTTGAAGACCAGCCGGTTGTGGAGCAGTTCATCAATGTCGAGGACTGCGAAAAAGTCAACCGCCAGTTGCAGTTTGCGCTGGAGGTGGATGGCATTGAATACAAGCGCCTAGAAATTTCGTCGCCGGGTATCGACCGGCCCTTGCGTCATGTGCAAGATTTCGAGCGTTTTGCTGGCCAAGTGATCGACATCACCCTGAAGGCACCCATGGGTGCGGCTGCCAATGGGCAGGTCAGTGCCAATCGCAAAAAATTCCGCGGCACGTTGGAGCGGGTTCCTGCCGCGGACGGCAGCATGGGTTGGCAAATCGTGTGGAGCGATGCCCCTGAGCCCAAGCCCGGTCAAAAAGTAAGTAAAAAGCGCGTTCCGCCACCTTTGCAGGCTCTGGGCTTTGCACTGGATGAGCTGCGCGAGGCCCGTTTGGCGCCGATTGTGAATTTCAAAGGCCGTAACGGTCAGGCGCAAGTGGACGAGGTCTGAGTTCCTTGCCCCGTATTCGATTTGTATTGGTTGATTAGAGTGTTCAGGAGAGTCATGGCATGAATCGCGAACTGTTGATGCTGGTTGAAGCAATTTCCCGTGAGAAAAACGTGGAGCGTGATGTGGTGCTGGGCGCCGTAGAGGCTGCTCTGGCGCAAGCCACCAAAAAGCTGTACGCCGGTGATGTGGATATCCGCGTCGCCTTGGATCGCGATAGCGGCAATTACGAGACGTTCCGCCGCTGGCACGTGGTCCCCGATGAGGCCGGTCTGCAGTTGCCTGACCAGGAAATCCTGTTGTTCGAAGCCAAAGAGCAAATCGCCGACATCGAAGTCGATGAATATATCGAAGAGCCTGTGGCGTCGGTGCCAATCGGCCGTATCGGTGCGATGGCAGCCAAGCAAGTGATTTTGCAAAAAATCCGCGACGCTGAGCGCGAGATGTTGCTCAACGACTTTATGTCGCGCGGCGAGAAGATTTTCGTGGGCACCGTCAAGCGCATGGACAAGGGCGACATCATTGTCGAATCCGGCCGTGT
>DAINNP010000116.1:0-7234 GCA_036735785.1 Rhodoferax sp.
CGTCGTGCGGCAGCAGGGGCTGGGTGCCCAGGCTCAGTTCGGCGTCCACCTGGATGGGTTGTGGCGCGAGCTTTTCTGACTCCAGAATGCCCAGGTTGGCGTCAAAGCGCAGGCCCGTGAGGGTCAGGGTTTGGTGACCGGTACTGGCCTTCATGCTCTCTTCACGCATTGGCGCCTTTCATTCGGAATACTTCGACGCCTACGCCCGCACAGTCGGGGTACACATCAGGTTTTTGGGTGGACAGGCGCACGGCGCGTATCTGCGGGTGGGCCAGTAGTTGCTGTGCCAGTTCGTCGCACAGCGTTTCCTGCAGCTCGACATGGCCGCGGGCAATGCGTTGGGCAATGAGTTCGCGCACAAAGTCGTAGTCCACCACCTCGGAGAGGCTGTCTGAGGTGGGGGTGCTACCCGCAAATGGCACGAACAGCTCCACATTGAAAATCAGCCGCTGGGTGACCCCTTTTTCAAAGTCGTGCGCGCCGATGCGCACTTGCACCACATGGTCCTTCAAAAAAAGGCGGCGGCATTCGAGCGCCAGGGTGACGAACGGGTCGTGGTTCATGGGCGTGTTTTCTCGGGTTGGGCATCCACCGCAAACATCACGTCGCGGGCCAGCGGCACCAGGTGCTGGCCGTTATCCACGCACAAGGTGGTGCCGGTGATGCAAGGGTTTTCCGCCAGAAACAGGCAGGTGGCGGCCACTTGGCCGGGGTCAATCGGTTCGCGCAGCAAATTCACCCGGGCGGCTTTATCGAAGTTTTCTTGCGTTTGCGGGCCGCTCAAAAACATCAGACCTGGGGCCACACCGCACACCCGTACCGCAGGTGCGAGCGCCTGTGCCTGCAGGGCAACCGCCCGTTCAAGTGCGAGTTTGCTGACGGTGTACGAAAAGTAGTCCGGGTTCAGGTTGAACACTTTTTGGTCGAGCACGTGAATCACGCTGTGCCCGCCCGCCAAAGCGTCGGCGTCCAGGCTGTTGGCCATCCATCGCGAGAGGGAGAGCGGTGCCATCAGGTTCACCTCGAGCTGCTGGCGTGCGCCCTCTGTGTCGATCGCGTCGCCCGCGTCGGGCTCGAAACTGCTGGCATTGTTGACCAGACAGTGCAGGGGGCCTGATTTGACAGCAATCTCGGCAATCAAATCGCGGCGATTGGTCTCATCGGCCAGGTCGGCGTGGATCGCATGTGCCTCATATCCTTGTGCACGCAACTGTGCGCACAGTGCGAGTGCGGCATCTGCGCTGCGCTGGTAATGGCACCAGACTTCCCAACCCGCAACCGCAAAGCGGGTGCAGATCAAGGCGCCCAAACGATGGGCACCGCCGGTCACGAGTACGCGCTTCAACACAAATGATTCCTGAAATGGGAGTGGGGCGAGGGGGAAAGATAATCCGTGGCTTTACGCAACATAAAACAAACATCTATGTCCACGACGGAAAACATTCCGGCCAACCTGACCCGAATTATCGCGGATGCCATCGAAAAAGCCGACGGATGGCTGGGATTTGACACATTCATGGCCATGGCTTTGTATGCGCCGGGGCTGGGCTACTACACCAATGGCTCGACCAAGTTCGGCCAAATGCCCCAAGGCGTGAGCACCGCAGATGGCGTGCAGGGCGCGGGTAGTGACTTTGTCACAGCCCCCGAAATCAGCCCGCTGTTCGGTCAGGCACTCGCCCGCCAAGTCGCCCAAGTTCTGGAGGCCACCGGCACTGACGAGGTGTGGGAGTTTGGCGCCGGCACCGGTGCGCTGGCGGGGCAGTTGCTCGATGCGCTGGGCGACCGGGTGCGCCGGTACACGATTGTGGATCTCTCAGACTCCCTTAAAGCCCGCCAGCGTGAGCGCTTGGCCCGACACGCCGACAAGGTGCAATGGGTGAGCGAACTACCGGCCGCCATGCGAGGAGTGGTGGTGGGGAACGAGGTGCTGGATGCGATGCCGGTTCAACTCCTAGCGCGGGTGGCCGGTGTGTGGCACGAGCGCGGTGTGGCGCTTTCTGGTGGCAGCCTCGTCTGGGCAGATCGTGTGACCGATTTGCGCCCCCCGCTGGAGGTGGATGGCGAGCACGACTACCTGACCGAGATCCACGCCCAGGGCGACGCGTTTGTGCGCACCCTGGCAGATCGCTTGCAGCTGGGCGCTGCTTTGTTGCTGGACTATGGTTTTCCGGAGAGTGAGTACTACCATGTACAGCGGTCCGGCGGCACCGTGATGTGCCACCAGGCGCACAAGGCTGACGCGAACCCCCTGGACCAAGTGGGCCTGAAAGACATTACCGCGCATGTGAACTTCACCGGCACCGCAGTGGCAGCGCAAGACGCCGGCTTGGACGTGCTGGGCTATACCAACCAAGCGCACTTCTTGATCAACTGCGGCATGGTCGAGGCCATGCAGTCGCAAGACTTGGCAGCCCGCGTGGCGGCCAGCAAGTTGCTCATGGAACACGAAATGGGCGAACTTTTCAAGGTGATAGCCATCGGGCGGGGGGGGGATGTTCCCTTGTTGGGATTTGCCCGGGGAGACCGTACCCACCGGCTTTGACGCACCTCAGTACAAACCCGAATTGTGGAGGCTACAATCTAAATGCGAATTGTTTTTATTCGTGACGGTGTCGGTTTACCGCCGGCACTACAGATTCAAGAGCCCCATCATGAAACGCACTTTTTTAACCTCCTTTTTCCGGCTCGCCGTCCTGGGCGCAGCCGTGAGCAGCGCTGCTTGGGTGCATGCGCAATCGGTAACCCCCTCTGCGCAGGGCATTGTGGTGTACAACGCCCAGCACGCCAGCCTGACAGCCGCATGGGTAGAAGGTTTTACCAAGGAAACCGGCATCAAGGTGACTTTGCGCCAAGGCAGTGACACCGAATTGGGCAATCAATTGGTGCAAGAGGGCGGCTCATCGCCTGCTGACGTGTTTTTGACAGAAAACTCCCCCGCCATGACCTTGGTCGACGGCGCCGGTTTGTTTGCGCCGCTGGACCCGGCAACCATCAGCCAGGTGGCGCCCAACTACCGTACAGCGCACGGCCGCTGGATCGGAATTGCGGCACGCAGCACCGTGTTTGTGTATCGCAAAACCAAGTTCAGCAAAGACCAGTTGCCCAAATCCATCATGGATCTTGCGAAGCCCGAGTGGAAAGGGCGCTGGGCTGCCACGCCTGCAGGTGCAGACTTTCAAGCCATTGTGAGCGCCATGTTGGAGCTCAAAGGCGAGGCTGCCACTCTGGCATGGCTCAAAGGGATGAAAGACAACGTGGTCCCTTTCAAGGGCAACAGCATTGCCATGAAAGCCGTCAATGCCGGTCAGGTCGATGGTGCGGTGATCTACCACTATTACTACTTCGGGGACATGGCCAAGACGGGTGAAAACAGCGAGAAGATCGGTCAGCATTACTTCCGCAACGAAGATCCGGGCGCCTTTGTCAGCATCTCCGGTGGCGGTGTGTTGGCCTCCAGCAAGCACAAGGCAGAGGCTCAGGCTTTTGTAAAGTGGATCACCGGCAAGGGCGGCCAGGAAATTCTGCGCACAGGCTCTTCGTATGAATACGCGGTGGGTCAAGGTGCGGCCTCGCATCGCAGCCTCGTGCCACTGGCTGACTTGCAGGCGCCCAAAGTCGAGCCGGCCAAGCTCAATAGCCGGAAAGTGTCCGACCTGATGACACAAGCCGGTCTGCTGTAACCCTGGCTGTGACAACTCTTGCGGTGCATGTGAATGCGCCCCCGGCTCGCATGGTGCGCCGGGGGCGTTTGTCGTGGGTGGCGGGCACTGCTTTGCTGGTGTCGGCATTGGCGTTGCTGCCTCTGGCTTTTGTGGCCTGGGTGGCGGTGCAAAGTGGCTGGGATGTGGTGGCTGCTCTGGTGTTCCGGCCCCGAGTCGGTGAGCTGTTGCTCAACACCACGGCGCTGGTGGTGTTGACGGTGCCTGTGTGTATCGTGCTCTCGCTGGCCTTGGCCTGGCTGACCGAGCGATCCGACTTGCCCGGCGCACGTTGGTGGTCGTGGATTGCCGCAGCCCCCCTGGCTGTGCCGGCCTTTGTGCACAGCTATGCATGGATCAGCGTAGCCCCCGGCATGCATGGCCTGTGGGCGGCGGTGTTGATTTCAGTGGCGGCGTATTTTCCGTTTGTGTATTTGCCGATTGCGGCCGCCTTGCGCCGCTTGGACCCGGCCATGGAGGACGCAGCCGCTTCCTTGGGCCTGAGCCCGTGGGCGGTGTTTGTGCGTGTGGTGCTGCCGCAGATGCGCTTGGCGATCTGGGGTGGGGCTTTGCTGGTCGGCCTGCACTTGCTGGCCGAATATGGCTTGTTTGTCACCATCCGGTTTGACACCTTCACCACCGCCATCGTGGACCAGTTTCAAAGCACTTACAACGGCCCCGCGGCCAATATGCTGGCCGGCGTGCTGGTGATTTGCTGTTTCGGGCTGTTGGGCCTGGAGGCCGGCACCCGTGGCCGCGAGCGCTATGCGCGGGTCGGCTCAGGCTCCGCCCGGCAGGTGACGGTGCAGGCGCTCGGGCGCTGGTCGTTGCCATGTCTGCTTTTGCCTGTGGCGACGGCGCTGCTTTCCCTCGGTGTGCCCATGATTACTTTGAGCCGTTGGCTGTGGGCCGGTGGCGCTGCGGTGTGGAATCTGCCCGAACTCATTCCCGCAGTGTGGCAAACCCTGCTGCTGGCAGGGCTGGGCGCGGCCCTGACAACTGTAGCTGCGGTGCCCATGGCGTGGCTGTCAATCCGCTCGCCCGGCAAACTGCAGCGTTGGGTGGAGGGGGCCAACTACCTGGCCGGTGCACTGCCGGGCATTGTGGTGGCGCTGGCGTTGGTCACCATCACCGTGCGGGTGGCGCGGCCTTTGTACCAAACGGTGTTCACGGTCATGCTGGCCTATGCCTTGATGTTTCTGCCCCGTGCGCTGGTCAGCCTGCGTGCCGGCATTGCCCAGGCGCCCAAGGAGCTGGAGCAGGCGGCCCGCAGCCTGGGCCGCTCACCGCTGCAGGCTATGTGGCAAATCACCATGCGATTAGCAGCTCCGGGTGCGGCTTCCGGCTATGCCATGGTGTTTTTGGCCATCACGACCGAACTGACCGCGACACTGCTGCTCGCGCCCAACGGCACACAAACATTGGCAACCGCCTTTTGGGCCCATAGCTCCGAGATCGACTACGCGGGCGCGGCACCTTATGCCCTCCTGATGGTGCTCTTGTCGCTGCCCCTTACCTGGTTGCTGTATCTCCAATCCCGACGTGTTGCTGGACGATGACTACTCTTGAACTGCACGGCGTGCACAAATCGTATGGCGCGGTCGCCGCGCTCAAAGGCATACAACTGAGCGTGCCCCGGGGCAGCCGCACTGCCATCGTGGGGCCCTCTGGCTCCGGTAAAACCAGTTTGTTGCGCATCATTGCCGGCTTCGAGGCGCCGGACGCTGGCCGGGTGGTGTTGCAAGGCGAGGTGCTGGCCGATGGCCCGGCCATCGTGCCTGCGCACCGCCGCGGTATTGGCTATGTGCCGCAAGATGGGGCGCTGTTTCCGCACCTGAGCGTGGCGGACAACGTGGGCTTCGGCCTCGACAAATCAGCGCCGGATCGCCAGGCGCGCATCGGCGAGCTCATGGACATGGTGTCGCTGGACCGCGCGATGCTGCAGCGCCGCCCGCATGAGCTATCGGGTGGTCAGCAGCAACGCGTTGCACTCGCCAGAGCGCTGGCGCAGCGGCCCAAGCTGATGCTGCTGGACGAGCCCTTTTCAGCCTTGGACACCGGCTTGCGCGCATCCACCCGAAAGGCGGTGGCGCAACTGCTGCAGGCAGCAGGCATCACCACCATTCTGGTGACCCACGACCAGGCCGAGGCGCTGTCATTTGCCGACCAAGTGGCCGTGATGCGGGCTGGCCAGCTCGCCCAAGTGGGCGCTCCGCTGGAGGTGTACCTCCGGCCGAAAGACCCGGTCACCGCCAGCTTTTTGGGCGAGGCGGTGGTGCTGAATGCGCGCTTGTCGCAAGGGTGGGCCGAGTGTGCGCTGGGCCGCCTTCCCACCGGTGACACCTTGCGCCATGGAGACGGGCAGATATTGTTGCGCCCCGAGCAGCTCAACGTCACCCCTTTGGCGAGCACACCGCCATCTGCCGGATCTTGCACCGTGTGTGCGGGCACCGTAGTCGAGTCGGATTTTTGTGGCGCGGTGTGTGAGCTGTCGGTGCAGTTGGACGAAGATGCCGGCGGCACCCTGGTGCACGTGCACAGCGCGGGCCTCGATGCCCCGCGGGTCGGCGCCCGTGTGGCGGTATCCGCACGCGGCACCGCCCATGTATTTCCCGCATCCTGAAAACGCGCAGTAACAAGCCAGTAACCCTACAGAGGGGATGCGGGGTAGTATCTGCGCGCCGTTTTAAGGATTGTTTAATCATGCAGACTACCTTGCGAACTGAGACGATTGAGCGCACCGAGCGCCCCTGGGGCTGGTATGAAACCATCTCGGAGGTGCCGGGCAACAAGATCAAGCGCATCGGGGTACACCCCGGCCAGCAGCTCAGTTTGCAAAAGCACCACCAGCGTGCAGAGCACTGGGTGGTGACCACAGGCACCGCACGGGTGACGCTGGATGACCGCCAGTTTGACCTGCAGCCGGGGGAGTATTGCGACATCGCGATCGGGCAGGTGCACCGCTTGGCGAACCTGACCAACGGCCCGGTAGAGATTGTGGAAGTACAGTTCGGCAGTTACCTGGGCGAAGACGATATCGTTCGCCTGCAGGACGACTACGGCCGCGATTGAGCTTCCGACCCCCCTGTTTTTTCAAGATTTGAGAGCGAGTGCAGCATGGCTTTGACCCACGACATTGAATTGAACATTGCCCCCGGCAGCAAGCCGGTTGCCTGTGTAGACATCGGCGGCACCAAAGTGGCAGTCAATATTGCCGACGCCGCAGGTGTGCGTGGCAAAGTCTCTGAGCCCACCGCCAAAGAAGGCTCTAACGACGCACTGGCGCGCCAGATCATTCGCATGGTGGGTGAAAGCTGCGCCCTGGCGGGTGTGGCAGTGGCAGACATTGCTGCCGTGGGCGTGGCCACTTGCGGCCCTTTCGTGATCCATGGCGGCATGGTCGAGCTGGCAGGCCCCAACATTTGCGGCGGCTTGGCCGGCAAAGCCCGCGGCCTTCCCAATGACTGGGTTACCGCGCTGCTCGAGGCGCCACTCAAAGCCGCTTTCCCCAATGTCCGGGTCGAAAACGATGG
>DAINNP010000117.1:0-7227 GCA_036735785.1 Rhodoferax sp.
CATTGTGCGGCAGTTTCGTGGCACTCTGAAGGCAAGAGACGTGCCGTTTTTTGCGACTTATTCGCAGGTATAAAAAAAGCTCCCGAAGGAGCTTTTTTGAGCAGGCCCGGTAAGGCCTGTGCACCGCGTGGATTAAACGCGCTTACGGTATTCGCCAGTGCGGGTGTCGATTTCGACCTTGTCGTTTTGAGCCACAAAAATTGGCACGCCGATTTCGAAGCCGGTAGCAATCTTGGCGGGCTTGAGCACCTTGCCGGAGGTGTCGCCCTTGACTGCAGGTTCAGTCCAAGTGATTTCGCGCACCACGCTGGTGGGCAATTCGACAGAAATGGCCTTGCCTTCATAGAACACCACTTCAGCGGTCATGCCGTCTTCGAGGTAGTTCAGGGCATCACCCATGTTTTCCGATTCCACTTCGTACTGGTTGTAGTCAGCGTCCATCCAGACATACAGGGGGTCAGCGAAGTAGGAGTAGGTGCAATCCTTCTTGTCCAAGATGATCTGGTCCATCTTGTCGTCGGCCTTGAACACGACTTCGGTACCGAAGTTGGCGATCAGGCTCTTGAGCTTCATGCGCACGGTGGCAGAGTTGCGGCCGCCGCGGCTGTATTCGGTCTTCAGGACGACCATGGGGTCTTTGCCGTGCATGATCACGTTGCCGGCGCGGATTTCTTGTGCGATTTTCATAGGGTTGCTTGAGCGAGTGTCACTAAGTGCGACTGTAGGCCGCAGTCTGCGGCGGGGCATGAATCGCCCCAAAACTCGGGCGGCAAATTCAGCAAAGCCTCGTATTTTATCGCTTTTTCTCCACGAAATTGACCAGCGCCGTGACCAGGTCCTCTTGAGCAGCCAGCTGAAGGCGCCAGTCGTGCGCTGCTATGCGAGATTCTTCGGCGTGCAGCAGAGCCCAGTCTATGGGCGTGCTTCCTGCACCACTTGGCAAGGGGAGGCCATTCCAGGCGGCAAAGAGCGTGCGTAAGCCGGCGGGGACTTGCAGGCAGTCCAGAAAGGCGTTGAGCTTGTCGAGGTGTGCCCCGTCGTCTTGGGGGTAGATGTGCCACAGGAAAGGCTTGCCGGCCCACAGTGCGCGCACCAGCGAGTCTTCGCCCCGAACCAGGTTGACATCGCAGCTGCGCAGCAGATCGTCAAACTCGGCCTGCGTCAGCGCGGGAAGGTGGTGGAGACGCAGTTTGCTTTCACCCTCAGGGACACCAGAAGCCTCTACGGCAGTGCTCCATGCCGCTTGCACGGCCCGGGCAGCCCGGCCCGGGGTAACCAACAGCAGCGTCTGCTCGGGGCCGCGCATCCAATGTGCAAGTGCGGCACTCAAGCCCTCGGGCTCGTAGCAAAACAGGCTGATCAGCCGCTCGCCTTGCCAAGTCACTCCATGGCTGCGCAGCCAGTCGGAGCGCTTTGTGTGGTCCCATTGCGCTGCGGTTGCCAGCAGCTTGGATTCCCGCAGCAAGCCGCCCGTGCCCGCGGTAAAGCCGGGGTAGTAAAAATGTTTGGTCCAACCTTTGGCGGGACCCTGCATCACCGGCGAGGGCAGGGCGTGGCAACGCTCTACATAACTCTCTGCAGACAGGTATTCGAGGTTGATCCACACCGGGGTTTTAATGCCTTCTGAGGCGCTTGCGCTCGTAGAACGAACATGCGTTGCTATGAATTCAGGAGCAATGTCGCATCCGAATCCCTCAATCCACACGGTTGCAGGGGGGAGTTGTGCGACAAAGGTAGCGTCTTGCGACTGTGCCCAGTCCAGTACTTGAACACCTGGCCATAGGCCCTCACGCGCACCGGGAGCCATCCAGGTCAATGGGCTGCTATCGTCCGCCCACAAACGGACGTGGTGACCCCGGCTCGCGAGGTCTGCGCACAAGCGCCAGCACACGCCGATGTCGCCGAAGTTATCGATCACGCGGCAGAACACATCCCATTGCCATGGTGGTGCGGAGTCGTGGCGGGAGGTCGGTGTAGAGGTGACTAGGGACATGCGCCCGATTGTGCACAAGGGGCGCCACTGGGCGGACAATAGCGCCCCATGAGTGATACCCATCCTGAAGAGCTACTGCGTGAAGTGGCGGCCTTGCCGTCTTTGCCCGGCGTCTATCGTTATTTTGATGCGGATGGCCAAGTCTTGTATGTCGGCAAAGCCATCAGCCTGAAGAAGCGGGTGAGCAGCTATTTTCAGAAGAACCATGGCGGCACCCGTATCGGGCACATGGTCAGCAAGATTGTGCGCATGGAGACCACGGTGGTCCGCTCAGAAGCGGAAGCCCTGCTGCTGGAAAACAACCTCATCAAAACCCTGAACCCCAAGTACAACATCCTGTTCAGGGATGACAAGAGCTACCCCTACTTGAAGATGACGGGTACGCCCCCTGTACCCAAAAATATGGCTCCAGCACAGCCCCCGGTGGCCGCACGAGCTCCGCAACCGGTGGAATTTGCGCGGGTCTCGTATTACCGGGGGGCGGTCGAGAAAAAGCACCGTTACTTTGGCCCGTACCCCAGCGCGTGGGCGGTCAAAGAGGCCATTCTGTTGATGCAAAAGGTGTTCCGCTTGCGCACCTGTGAAGACTCGATATTTGCCAACCGCACCCGCCCTTGTTTGCTGTACCAGATCAAGCGCTGCTCAGGACCGTGTGTCGGCCATATTAAGCCGCTGGACTACGCGCAGGATGTGGCCAATGCCGAGCGCTTTCTGAAGGGCGAGGCGCAAGACGTCATGCGGGGGCTGGAGACCCGCATGATGGCGCACTCGGACAAGCTGGAGTTTGAGAAAGCCGCCGAGTTGCGCAATCAAGTCGCTGCGCTCTCCAATGTTTTGCATCAGCAATCGGTAGACAACGTGTCGGATCGGGATGTGGACATCTTGGCGGTCAAGGTGCAGGGCGGCAAAGCCTGTGTGAACCTGGCGATGGTGCGGGGCGGGCGCCATTTGGGCGACCGGCCTTATTTCCCGGTGCATGTGGAAGATGCCTCGGTCATGGATGTGACGGACGAGGGGGCGAGCGCGCCGCCCGTCGAAGTGCAAGTGTTGGAGGCCTTTATCGCCCAGCACTACTTGCAAGTACCCATGCCCTCAGTGCTGGTGGTGAGTGAGCCGGTGAGCAAAGCGCTCATGCAGGCATTGGCAGAGCAAACCGGTGTCAAGGCTGCGGCAGTGCACCAACCCCGGGAGCAGCGACGGGCTTGGTTGGAAATGGCCCAAACCAATGCAGCGCTTCAATTGGCGCGCTTGCTATCTGAAGAGGGCTCGCAGCAGGCGCGCACACGCGCCTTGGCAGATGCTTTGGATATCGCCATGGAGAACCTGGATGATCTGCGGATCGAGTGTTTCGATATTTCACACACGGCAGGGGAAGCCACACAGGCTTCGTGCGTGGTGTTTCAGCAGCACAAGATGCAGAACGCTGAGTACCGGCGATTCAACATCGATGGCATCACCGGTGGCGATGATTACGCAGCGATGCGTCAGGTGCTCACCCGGCGATACAGCAAGATCGCAGAGGCCGTGCGTGAAGCCAAGCACAGCGGAACCACCTTGGCTAGCAACGCCCGGTTGCCGGACCTCGTGCTGGTGGACGGCGGCAAAGGGCAAGTGTCCATGGCGAGGGAGGTTTTCGAGAGCCTGGGGCTGGATCTATCGCTGATTGTCGGTGTCGAGAAGGGAGAGGGCCGCAAAGTAGGTCTTGAGGAATTGGTGTTTGCCGATGGCCGAGACAAGGTGTACCTTGGTGCTGATTCGGCTGCCCTGATGTTGGTTGCTCAAATCCGCGACGAAGCCCACCGCTTCGCTATTACGGGGATGCGGGCAGCCCGCGCCAAGGTGCGAACGGGTGGCAGCAAGCTGGAGGAAATACCCGGCATCGGCCCCAAGCGGCGGGCGCGCTTGTTGCAGCGTTTCGGTGGGGTTCGCGGCGTGGAGCAGGCCAGTGCGCAAGACATTGCATCGGTCGAAGGTATCTCGCGTGAATTGGCGGAGGAAATCTACCGGGCGCTGCATTAAGCCGTGCCACAATCCTGACATGTTTACCACCATCCCCACCATCATGACCTGGGCGCGGATTTTCGCGATTCCCCTCATTGTGGGCGTGTTCTACCTGCCCGGTAGCATGGCCAGCGATTACGAAAAGAACCTGGCCGCAACGGTAATGTTTGTGCTGTTCGCCTTGACCGATTGGCTCGATGGCTATCTGGCTCGCAAGCTCAATCAAACCTCTTCATTCGGAGCCTTTCTGGATCCGGTAGCCGACAAGTTTTTAGTGTGTGCATGTGTGCTCGTGCTGGTGCACTTGCAGCGTGCGGATGTTTTTGTCGCACTGATCATCATCGGGCGGGAGATCGCGATTTCTGCCCTGCGTGAGTGGATGGCGCAAATCGGTGCAAGCAAGAGCGTGGCTGTCCACATGATCGGCAAACTCAAAACGGTGGTCCAGATGGTGGCGATCCCCTTTCTGCTTTTTAACGGCATGTTGTTCGGCGTGATTGATACCCACCTGTGGGGCGTTTGGTTGATGTGGGGTGCGGCCGTCTTGACCGTCTGGTCCATGGTGTACTACCTGCAAAAGGCAATCCCTGAGATTCGGGCCCGTGCTTCGTAATCGCTGCGGATTCGGCTTGCGCATCTTGCTTTCGGGCCGCTGACAAAAGCTCACAATAAAAAACTTGGGCGTTGATGAGAAGGGCCCGGAATTCAGTCTAGAATTCGCCTCCGCGCTGATTGAAATCAGTCGCGGAAGAGAGTGATTCGCGGTATCCGGTTTAGTTGCGGTGCCCCGAGGCGAATCACCAGAAATTTGAAGAGACATTGTCTAACTCCGTTTCCGATTAAGGGGCCCTTGTGAACAAAACAGAATTGATCGAGCACATTGCCAAGCACGCAGATATTTCGAAGGCTGCTGCTACACGCGCTTTGGAGTCCACCATCGGTGCAGTGAAGACGACCTTGAAAAAAGGCGGTACAGTGTCGCTCGTAGGTTTTGGTACATTTGCAGTTGGCAAGCGCGCTGCACGCACTGGTCGCAATCCCCGTACCGGCGATGCGATTAAAATCAAGGCAGCAAAAGTTCCAAAATTCCGTCCAGGTAAAGCATTGAAAGATGCCCTGAACTGAAAACCGGTTTTCGGGAGGGTGATTAGCTCAGTTGGTAGAGCGTCTGCCTTACACGCAGAATGTCGGCGGTTCGAGCCCGTCATCACCCACCACCCCTACCCAGCAAAGGCGAACAGTTTGTTCGCCTTTTTTGTTGTTCAAATGGAGAGTTAGCGCATGTTCGATTTTGTTCGCAAGCACACCAAGGTGTTGATGTTCTTGATGTTCTTGCTAATCATTCCCGCCTTTGTGTTGGTGGGGGTTGATGGTTACAAAAGCATGGCAGATCAGGGCGCAACGGTAGCGACCGTTGGCAAAGCAAAGATTACCCAAGAAGAATGGGACTTTGCTCACAAAAACGAAGTCGACAGACTGCGCACCTCCGTACCCAATTTGGATCCCAAGCTCCTGGATTCCCCCCAAGCACGTTACGCGACACTCGAGCGTTTAGTGCGTGACAAGGTGATGGCCGAGGCTGTTCAAGCGTCGCACCTGACCATGAGCAATGCTCGCCTGGCGCGAGAGTTGCAGCAAAACCCGACGATTGCAGGTCTGCGTAAACCCGACGGTACCATGGACATGGAGCGTTACCGGCAATTGGCGGCAAGCCAAGGGCTGACGCCAGAAGGCTTTGAAGCGCGTGTGCGCCGCGATCTCTCGTTGATGCAGGTGGAGTCGGCCATTTCGTCTACCGCTTTTTCACCTAAAGCATTGGCGGATATTGCGCTCAACGCTTTTTTTGAGCGCCGCGAAATTCAAGTAACCCGCTTCGGCCCTGCAGATTTTGTTGCGAAGGTAAATCCTTCAGAGGCTGATATTGAAGCCTACTTTCAAGCGAACACTGCGCAGTTTCAGTCCACTGAAACTGCCAACATTGAATATGTGCTCCTTGATATTGAAGCGCTGAAGAAATCGGTTGTGGTGAGCGACGCTGATTTGAAGTCTTACTTCGATCAAAACGCAAGCCGTTTTAGTGCCCAGGAAGAGCGACGTGCGAGCCACATTTTGATCAATGCGCCGAAGGACATGCCTGCGGCTGAGCGTACCAAGGCTCAAGAACGCGCAGCTGCGCTGCTCGCCCAAGTTCGCAAAGCACCCGAGACCTTTGCAGAGGTTGCTAAAAAGAATTCGCAAGATGCTGGATCTGCTGTCCGCGGAGGCGATTTGGACTACTTCGGTCGTGGCGCCATGGTGAAGCCTTTTGAAGACGCAGCTTTCTCCCTGAAAAAGGGTGACATCAGCGATCTGGTGGAATCTGATTTTGGCTTCCACATCATCAAATTGGCGGACATCAAGAGCGCCAAACAGCCGTCTTTTGATGAGGTCAAAGCCAGTCTCGAGCCAGAGCTGCGGGCGCAACTGGCGCAACGGAAATTTGCCGAAGCGGCTGAATCATTTACCAATGGTGTTTACGAGCAGTCAGATAGCTTAGCGCCTGTTGCCGATCGTCTGAAACTCGCAGTGAAGACAGCGAACGGTGTTCAGCGGGCGGTGCAACCGGGTGCTACTGGCCCCCTCGCCAACAGCCGCTTTTTAGAGGCTATTTTTAGCGCTGACTCGCTGGAGAACAAGCGCAATACGGAAGCTCTTGAACTTGGCGCCAATCAATTGGTATCTGCACGGGTCCTCTCCTACAGCCCTGCGCGTGCCCTGTCGTTGGCAGAAGTCAAGCCTCTGGTGCGGGATCGTTTGATCGCTAGCCGGGCGCTGGAGCAGGCGAAAAAAGAAGGGGCCGAGAAATTGGCTTCGGTGCAAAAAGACCCGTCAAGTGTCAGCTTCGCTGCCGCAGTGACGATGTCACGTGACGCGAGCCAAGGCTTGCAAGGCGCAATCGTTGACGCTGCTCTGCGTGCGAGTCCCGCCAAGCTCCCGGCATTTGTGGGAGTTGACTTGGGGACACAGGGCTATGCCATTGTGCGAGTCAACAAGGTTCTGCAGCGCACTGCAGTGGAAGAGGCAAAATCCAAGCAGGAACAAGCGCAATACGCCCAATGGGTGGCTGCAGCTGAGAGCGCTGCTTACTATGAAGGCTTGAAGCAGCGTTTCAAAGTGCAGATGAAGGTACCTGCACCTTGAGACCCAAAACCGGCTTGAATTGAAAAAGAGCCGGAAATTCGGGTTATAATTTA
>DAINNP010000118.1:0-4727 GCA_036735785.1 Rhodoferax sp.
TTGATGCCGCGCAGCATCATTTCAATCGCCACCGACACCAGCACCAGACCCATCAGGCGCTCTGCCGCCACGACCAGTCGGTCGCCGATGATGCGCTGAATCCGCTCGGCCGATACCAGCACCACCGCGCTGACCAGCATGGTCACGCAGAGCGCGCCTATCCATTCCATGCGGCGGTCGGGCTGTTGGGATACGAGCAGCAGCACCGTGGCCAGGGCCGAGGGGCCGGCCACCGCGGGAATAGCCAGCGGCACGATCAGGGGCTCGGTCTTGATCTCGCTCTCTGCGGTGCTCGGTGGAGGAAACACCATACGCAGCGCAATCAGGAACAGAATCACGCCGCCGCCGATCTGCAGGGACAGCTCGCTCAAATTCATCACCCGCAAAAAGCTCTCGCCCACAAACATGAAGGTCAGCAGCAGGGTGAAGGCGATCAGGATCTCCCGCAGGATCACCTTGTGCCGCCGCTCGGGCGCCACGTGTTTGAGCGCGTTGGCAAAAATGGGAATGTTGCCGATCGGATCCGTGATCAGGATCAGCAGAATGGTCGCAGAGGCGAAGGTGTAATTCATCATGGCGCGTAACGCCGGGCAGGCCGGCGTGGTCGAAAGAGCGCCTGAGAATACCAGTCCTCGGCGCTGCCGCGGTGCCGATCAGGCGTCTTCGAGGGCGCTTTGGCAGTCGATGCAGCGCTCCGCATGCGGGTCAAGCTTGGGGCGATGACCAGGCCCCCTGCGGCCGGCTCATACATAATCGCGATCCATGTCCTCCCTTCAATCCTTGCGCCAGGCACGCTCCGTCATCCGTTGGATGTTGGTGTGGTTTGCGCTGTCGATGGGCGTGGCGGTCGCGGCACCCGTGGTGAACCCGCAGGCGCTTACCCTGGTGTGCACCACGGCGGGTGTCGTCAAGCTGGTGTCCGGTAGCGATGACACCGGCACCCAGCCGATGGTCCATGCGCTGGACTGCGTGCTGTGCTTGTCTGCAGGTGCGCCGCCGTCTGTCTTCCCCGGGGCGGTATCGCCCGAAACCTCTCCTGCCATCCGGCCGATGGCCGCCTTCCGGCACTTCACCCCCCAAGATGCCGACCCCGCGTCGGCCCGCGGCCCCCCCGCTTTGGTCTAAGCCTGTCTGCAGCTTGTGGCTGCCCGGCTGGCGGTTCTCGTTTTCCATTCGTTTTTTGTGAGTCAGGTGTGCCTTGCCGTGCGTGTTCGCACCGGGCTACGCCGATCTTATTGGGGTGTTGTATGGTTCGTTTTGCTATTAAATTGGTAGCTGCTTGCGCAATGATGACGGGCGCTAGTGCTGTTTTTTCTCATGTAACGTTGGCCGACCAGGCTGCAGCGGCCGGCGCGGGCTACCGTGCGGTTTTGCGGGTTGGGCACGGCTGTGCCGGTGCGGCCACCACGGCGATCACGGTGGCGATTCCTTCCGGGTTCACCAGCGCGCAGCCCCTGGTCAAGCCGGGTTGGGCGGTGAGCACCAAAATCGGCAAGCTCGAGCAGCCTTATGAAGCCCATGGCAAAACCTATACCGAGGGCGTGCAGGAAATCACCTGGACCGCCAAAGGCGCTGAGAATGCGCTCCCCGATGCGTTTGCCGACGAATTTGTGTTCCGCGGCACCACCCCCAAGAAGCCTGGCACTTTGTGGTTCAAAGTGGTGCAGGCGTGCGAGTCCGGCCGTAACGCTTGGGTCGAGATCCCCGCGCACGGGCAAAACGCCCACCGTTTGGAATTCCCCGCGGCCCGTCTGGATGTCCTGGATGTCCAGGCCGCCGGCGGCCATGCCCACTGAACTTTTACAGGAGTAGCTATGACATTGATCCGTTCTATTGCCACCGCGGTGTGCGTCACCGGTCTTGCGTTCACGTCGTGGGCTCAGGCCCAAAACGTGGAGGTGCAAAACGCATGGGCCCGCGCCACGGTGCAAGGCCAGAAGGCCAGCGGCGCCTTCATGACATTGACCGCGCAAACGCCCGGTCGCTTGGTGTCCGTTAGCTCCCCGGTCGCCGGAGTGGCCGAGGTGCACGAAATGAAGATGGAGGGCGACGTCATGAAAATGCGTGCGCTCGCTAACGGATTGGAGCTGCCTGCGGGCAAGCCGGTCGAGCTCAAGCCGGGCGGCTATCACGTCATGTTGATGGACTTGAAGTTGCCTTTGCAAAAAGACACCACCATCCCGGTCACGCTGGTTTTCAAAGACGCCAAGGGCGTGGAAACCAAAAAAGAACTCAAGCTGCCGGTCTCGCAAACTGCCCCCGCCGGAGCGGCTGCAGCGCCTGCGCACGGTGCCCACAAGCACTAAGCGGCTAACGCCTCAGAGCCTGTAGCGTGGCCTTGCCCCACTCCATGAACCGCATGCCACTCCATCGCCGATGGGCGGTGTGGCTCATGCTGTGCGTCATGGGGCTGGGTGCGGCATTGCCCACCGTATCCCGCGCAGCGGCATGGGCCAGCGCCGGGGCGTGGGTCGAAATTTGTAGCGCCAATGGTGCTGCCCAGTGGGTGCGCGGAGCTGCAGATGCGCAGGTAGAAACACCTGCCGACGCGCCTGTGGCCCTCTCGCTGGACCACTGCCCGTTTTGCCTGCAACCCTCAGACCGTGCGGCGCCACCGCCCGCTGCTTTGCTCCTTGTGGCGGAGCCCGCCAGTAGCGTCGCGATTGCGGTGCTGCCAGCTGCGCATCTGCTTCAAACACTCTCGCGTCCGCCGCCAGCGCGGGGCCCGCCGGACTGGACATAAGCACCTTCCTGCACCGGCTGTGTGCAGGCTCTTTCCGCGGCCTGGCGATGTTTCTTCGCCGGTTGCGGTGCTTCATGTTTCGTGGATGTTTGAACTATGTCTTCTCTTGCCCCCAAGGCGGCGCCGTCGCGCGCAGCCTCGTCTTCCCGTCTGTATGCAACTGCCTGGCGCTGGCATTTTTATACCGGTCTGTTTGTGGTTCCCTTTTTGTTGGTGTTGGCGATCACCGGTTTGGTGATGGTGTATTTCACCGGTTTCCAGAGCCGCCTCGGCAACCTGGTGTACGTGCAGCCGCAAGCCACGACCCAAGCGGTTACCGCGCAGGCCAAAGCCGTGTTTGCCCAGTTTCCCGATGCCACGCTGAAGGAATACATCGCACCCAAGTCGCCGGATCTGGCGGCCTGGTTCATCGTGGCGCGGGGTGACGCGACCGAGGCGGTCGCGGTCAACCCCTATACCGCTACTGTCATCCAGTCCACAGACAAAGAGAGCACCGGCTTCGCCTGGGCCCGGAAGATTCACGCCAGCCTCTTGCTGGGGGACACCGGCAAGCGCGTCATGGAGGTGGCTTCCGGTCTGGGGATTGTGATGATCGTGACTGGCCTGTACCTGTTTTGGCCGCGCAATGGCAGCGGCTGGGCGCAGGTGCTGGTGCCTGAGTGGCGGGCCACAGGCCGCCGGTGGTGGAAGTCTTTGCACACGAGCATGGGCTTCTGGATCAGCGTGGTGCTGTTCTCTTTCTTGCTGACCGGCATGTCGTGGACGGAAGTCTGGGGCGGCAAGTTTGTGCAGCCCTGGGGCACCTTTCCCGCCGCCAAGTGGGACGCGGTGCCCACCTCCGACCTGACCCACGCCAGCCTGAACTCAGCAGGCATCCGCGATGTGCCTTGGGGCCTGGAGCAAACGCCTCTGCCGCAGTCCGGCTCGGGCGCTGGCGTACCGGGGGTGACATCCGGTGAACCGGTCAACCTCGATGGCGTGGCGGCTTTGGCGAATCGCTTGGGCTTTGCCGGGCAGTTCCATATCAACCTGCCGCAGGATGAGAAGGGGGTGTACACCGTCTCCGCCGACACCATGAGTGGCGACCTGACCAATCCTTTCAAAGACCGCACCGTGCACATAGACCGCTATACCGGTCGGGTGCTGGCCGATGTGGCGTTTGCCGACTACTCGGTGGTTGCCAAAGGCATGGCCATCGGCATTGCGCTGCACCAGGGCGATATCGGCCTGTGGAGCGCCTGGGCCAACATCCTGGCCTGTCTGGCCATTGTGTTGCTTTGCGTCAGTGGTGTGGTGATGTGGTGGATTCGCAGGCCTGCGGGGAGTGGTCGCTTGGTTGCACCCTCGGTGCCCGCGCAGACGCCCTTGTGGAAGGGTGGCGCCATCGTCATGGTGCTCACCGGTCTCGCGTTTCCTTTGGCCGGCGGCGTGATGCTGGCCGCCATCGTGTTGGACTATGTGCTGATTTCGCGGTGGCCCGGGCTCAAGGCTGCCTTGTCTTGACATGCGGGTGACGCCCCGGTTCGCTGAGGGCGTCGCTGTGGGGCGGGAGTTTGCAGGCCTGAAGCAGGGGCTTTTCTGCTCTTCAATTTCTGTGGCTTGGAGTAAGCTGTCGGTGTGGCCTATATCGAGCCCGAGGAGCAGCAATGAGCGATTCAGACAGCACTGGTTTCGGCAAATTCGTGCCCGGTTTTGACTTTCTGCAAAACCTGGCCAAAGGTGCCGGCAGCAACATCCCCCAGATGCCCAACCTGGGCAACTGGGTGGCCCCGACCTTGAATGTGGAGGAGCTGGACAAGCGCATCGATGAGCTGAAAAACGTGCACTTCTGGCTGGAGCAAAACTCGCGGGCCCTGGCAGCCACGATCCAGGCACTGGAGGTCCAGAAGATGACGCTGGCCACCCTCAAGGGCATGAATTTCAACATTGGCGACATGGCCAATGCACTCAAGCTCAAGGCGGCTGATTCGGTCTACAGCGGTGT
>DAINNP010000118.1:4827-7188 GCA_036735785.1 Rhodoferax sp.
GAAGCCACGAGCAAAACAGCGGTAGACATCACCAAAAACATGGCCGCCGGTTTGGCCAAAGACGCCCTCAAAACAGCCAAGGCCGCCACCAAAAAAGCGGTCGCCAAAAAGGCGGCTCCGCGCAAAGCGCCGGCCCGCAAAGCCAGCGGCCGTTAGGCCTGCGGTTCATGAACGGAGTTGGTACACCAGTGATGCGTTTGTTCCCCTATGCCCACGCCACCCATCCGCAGTGGCCCATGGCTGCCGCGCTGGTGTTGGCGCAGTTGCGCGCGCAAATGGCGCTGCCGGACTACGCGTCCCAACCCACGCTGGCCTTGCTCTATATCACCGACCATTACGCACCCCATGCACAAGACATCCTGGAGCACCTGAGCGGTGAGCTTCCCCTCGTGACCGATTGGTCGGGCACGGTGGGCGTCGGGATTGCGAGCAATAACGTCGAGTACTTTGACGAGCCCGCGCTGGCCGTGATGTTGTTGGACATACCCGGTGACCAATACCGGGTGTTTTCCGGGATCGCCCCGCTAGGGCTCGGGTTTGAGGCCCACACGGCGCTGGTGCATGCCGATGGCGGCACGGTCGATTTGGGCGATTTGGTCGAGGAAATGGCCGGTCGCACCACCACGGGCTACTTGTTCGGCGGCATCAGCAGCAGCCGGGGCCGCAGTGTGCAGTTTGCTGTCGCAGCCGATGGCAACCTGAGTGGTCACGGAACGGCAAGCGGGGTTTTTTCAGGGGGCTTGAGCGGTGTGGCTTTCACCCGCGAGGTCGCTATGGTGTCGCGGGTCACGCAAGGGTGCAGCCCGGTATCCAAAACACGCACGATCACCGAAGCCGATCGCAATGTGGTGATCTCTTTGGACGGCAAACCCGCCTTGGACGTGCTCTTGCAGGACCTGGGCGTCACCCTCGATCAGCCCGAGGCTGCGCTCCCGACAGTCCGGGCGACCTTGGTGGCCTTGGCGGCCAGTGCCGGGGACGATGCGCCCGGCATGGTGCGCAGCACCGGCAATTTCGGCAGCGAGGTCATGGTGCGCCACATCATCGGGCTGGATCCGGGGCGCCGTGGTTTTGCGGTGGCGGAGCAGATCACCGTAGGGGCGCAGCTGGCTTTTTGCCGCCGCAACCGCGAGGCTGCCCGCGCAGACCTGATGCGCATCGGGGCGGAAATCCGCGAGGAACTGGAGCCCCAAGAATTGAGTTTTGCAGTAGCGACTGCACTGCACGCAGACGAGGCCATGTCCGCCCCCCATCCGGCGCGTCGCATTGCCGGCGCGGTGTATGTGAGTTGCTCCGGGCGCGGAGGCCCCCATTTCGGAGCGCCCAGCGCCGAGATGCAGATCGTGCGCCGTGCCTTGGGGGATGTGCCCTTGGTGGGCTTTTTTGCCGGTGGCGAAATTGCTGCCGATCAGCTCTATGGCTACGCAGGTGTTTTGACAGTTTTTGCTGAATAGCATGATAATTTCATTATTTATTTGATTTTTTCGGTTTTCATGCGTGAATGCGCGTTTATGAGGAGACACACATGGGGAATTTAAAAATCGGTACTCGCTTGTATGCGGCCTTCGGACTGCTGATTGCGGTCATGCTCGCGGTGGTGGGCGTGGGTTTGATGGCTCAAAGCAAGCTCAACGAGGCCACCACGGAAATCACGGATAACTGGTTGCCCAGTGTGGAAGCGGTCAATCGAATCGATGCGGAACTTAAGTTTCTTCGAGTCTATGAATTCCGTCACGTACTCAACACCGATGAGTCGAGGATGGCCGCTATCGAAAAATTGATCTCTACCAAGGAAGATGAAATTCAGGGAATACGTAAAAAGTACGAAACTTTAATTAGCAGCCCCGAGGAACAGGCGCTTTACGATAGTTTTTCTGCAGATCGAGCGCAGTATCTGGTGGTTCATAAAAATGTCATCGAGGCTTCTCGAAGAAACGACAACGAATTTGCGCGAGGGTTGCTAGAGGGGGAGTCTAAAGACCTGTTTGACAAATCCAATGCGACCTTGGCGAAATTGATTGTCCTCAATCAACGTGGAGCGGATACCGCCCATGCCGCAGCCACCAATGCCTTCAGCACTGGGCGCAATTTGATGTTGGGTGCGTTGGTGGTGGGCGTGTCGCTGGCGGTGTTTGGTGCCATGTACATCACCCGCTCAATCACCCGCCCCTTGAACGAGGCGCTGACCGTCGCCACCAATGTGGCCGCCGGCGACCTGACCGGCAGCATTGGTAGCACCAGCCAGGACGAGGTGGGCAAGTTATTGCAGGCCATGCAAGGCATGCAGGGCAGCCTGGTTCGCGTCGTGACACAAGTGCGCCACGGCTCTGAGGGCGTGGCGAGTGCCAGCTCCGAGATCGC
>DAINNP010000119.1:0-7184 GCA_036735785.1 Rhodoferax sp.
TAGGCAAAGTCATCCGCAAAGGCCACCGGCAGTCCGGCAATGGTGGTGCCACCCAAAGTGGGCAGAGACGCACGCAAGTCGCGCATCAGCGCGTCGGCCTGCTCGGTAGGAATGCCTTCATAGTCGTGGCGCGAATACACGCAGCGGCCGTATTGCGCCCAGAGCTCACGCACCAGCGCCTCCACCGACTTGCCACTGGCCGCAATCAGGTTGAGCCAGAACAGCACCGCCCACAAGCCGTCTTTTTCGCGGACATGGCTGGAGCCCGTGCCGTAGCTTTCTTCGCCGCACAAAGTGACTTTGCCGGCATCCATCAAGTTGCCGAAAAACTTCCAACCGGTGGGGGTCTCGAAACACGGAATGCCCAGCGCCTTGGCGACGCGGTCCACAGCAGTGGAAGTCGGCATGGAGCGGGCGACACCCGCAATACCAGAGCGGTAGCCCGGCACCAAGGTGGCATGGGCTGCGATCACGGCCAGGCTGTCGCTGGGTGACACCACAAACTTGCGGCCCACAATCATGTTGCGGTCAGCATCGCCATCACTCGCGGCGCCCATGTCAGGTGCATCGGCTGCAAACAAATGGGCGATCAGGTCCTCGGCATTCACCGGATTCGGATCCGGGTGCAAACCACCGAAATCCTCCAATGGTGCGCCATTCACCACGGTGCCTGCGGGTGCGCCCAGCTCGCCCTCCAGCAAGGCTTTGGCGTAGGGGCCGCCCACAGCGCACATAGCGTCATAACGGAGGGTGAAGCCGCCTGCAAACAACTTGCGGATGGCGTCAAAGTCAAACAAGCCGCGCATGACCTCGGCGTAATCCGACACGGGGTCGATCACCACCACCTCGGTACTGCCGATGTGCTGGCTGCCCAGAGTGTCCAAGCTGATATCCGCCGTGCTCATGGTGCGGATCTCGCGGACCAGCTTGGTGCGCTCGTAAATCGCCTCGGTAACTTTTTCAGGCGCGGGGCCACCGTTGGCCACGTTGTATTTGATGCCGAAGTCGCCATCCGGTCCGCCGGGGTTGTGGCTGGCAGACAGCACAATGCCGCCACTGGCCCCATGGCGACGGATCACAGCGCTGACCGCGGGTGTCGACAAAATGCCACCCTGCCCCACCAGCACCCGGGCATAGCCCTTGGCGGCTGCCATGCGCAGAATGGTTTGAATGGCCACCCGGTTGTAGAAGCGACCATCGCCACCCACCACCAACGTCTGCCCGGCCGCATCCGGCAACACATCAAACAGTGCCTGTACAAAGTTTTCCAGATAACGGGGCTGCTGGAACACGGTGACTTTTTTGCGCAACCCCGAAGTACCGGGGCGCTGGCCGTCAAAGGGCGATGTAGGCAGTGTGATGCGTGGCATGGTGGTGTGACAGAGGTGGAGATACGGTTGAAGAAATGGTTACCAAGTCAAAAGCATGAGGCTGTCTGCCTGCAGCGTTATGACATTGCTAACCACCGGGACGCCTTCTGCGGGCGACTCCGGACGGGCGGAATCCAAAACCACGCGCCAGGCACCTTGCGGTAAGCAAAAGACCTGCTCGTGGGAACTGGGGTTGAGGAGCAGCAACACCGCATCCGGCGTGCCGGCCTGAAGGGCGACCGCCATGGCGCCGCCGTGGGGGGCGTCCCAATCAGCGGGCTGCAAGGGACGGCCGTCTGGCAAGGCCCAAGTAGCTACCGGGCCACAACCGGCAGACTCCGCACTGCTGCGCCACCAACCGCCAGCTTGCAATGCTGGCAGTTGCCGGCGCAAGGCAATCGCGCGGGCCCAGAAAGCGGTTTCGTGTTGGGCAGAAGCGTCCCAGCGCAACCAGGTCGTTGCATTGTCTTGGCAGTAGGCGTTGTTGTTGCCGCCCTGGGTGTGGCCGAGCTCGTCGCCCGCCAGCAGCATGGGGGTACCCAAGGACAAAACCGTAGCTGCCAGCAAGGTGCGGCGGTGCCGGGCTCGGGCCTCTTGCACCGCAGGCAGGTCGCTGGCGCCCTCGACACCGTGGTTGACGCTCAAGTTGTGGCCATGGCCATCGCGGTTGTGCTCGCCGTTGGCCTGGTTGTGGCGTTCGCAGTAGCTCACGACGTCCATCAAATTGAAGCCATCGTGGGCCGTCACAAAATTCACGCTGCTATAAGCAGCACGCTGCCCGTGAGCAAATGCATCGGCTGAGCCGGCCAAGTGATGGGCCAAAGCACCACGGCTGGCGCTATGTCGCAGCCATGCGCTGCGCTGGGTATCGCGGAAACGGTCGTTCCACTCCAGCCACCCGTGCGGAAAAGCGCCCAGCTGGTAGCCGCCGGGCCCGATATCCCAAGGCTCCGCCACCATCAGGCGAATGCGCAACACCGGGTCTTGGGCCACAGCCAACAACCACGGGGCGTGTGGCTGAAAACGGTAGCCGGCGTCTTGTGTGCCACGCGCCATGACAGGTGCGAGGTCAAAGCGAAAACCATCAACCCCGAAGTCCTGCACCCAGGTGCGCAAGCTGTCCATCACGGTGCGCAGCACGATCGGGTGGTTGAGGTTGACGCAGTTGCCGCAGCCTGTCCAGTTGATGTAGCGGGCAGGATCTTCAGGCTCTAGGTGGTAATAGGTGGCGTTGGCAATGCCGCGCAAGCTCAGCAGCGGGCCGAACTCATCGGTCTCAGCCGTGTGGTTGTAGACCACATCAAGAATCACTTCCAAGCCTGCAGCGTGCAAAGCATCGACCATGGCACGGAATTCCGAGCGCGGGCTGCTGCCCGGTGTGCCGCTCCAGTAGCGGGGCTCAGGCGCGCTCCAGGCAATGGGGCTGTAGCCCCAGTAATTGCTGAGCCCCAGGTGCTGCAAGCGCTCTTCGTCGGCGCGCGCGGCCACCGGCATCACACTCACGGTGGTAATGCCCAAGGCCTTCAAATGTGCAATGGCTGCCGGATGCGCCAAGCCGGCATAGGTGCCACGCAAGTGCGGCGGCACTTCGGGGTGCAACTGGGTGAAGCCCTTGACGTGCAGTTCATACAGCACCCGCTGCGCGGGATCAATCTTTGGCCCCGCACTTGCGGGCGGCAAGGCGCTCACTACCCGGGCTTTAAGCGCGGTGGCTGCGTTGTCCCGCGGGTCGGGTTGCTGCACGCCGCGGGCGCTTTCAGGGGTGTGGGCCCAATGCAGGTCGGATCCGTCGTAACGGCCCACGACCTCCAAGGCATAGGGGTCGAGCAACAACTTGGCCGGATTGAACCGATGCCCCTGCGTGGGAGCCCAAGGGCCGTGAACCCGGTATCCATACACTTGCCCTGCCCCTGCGCCGGGCAATAACCCATGCCAGACCGGCCCGGTGCGCGCCGGCAGCGCGATGCGCTGCAGCTCGGTGGTGCCGGTGTCGTCAAATAGGCACAGCTCCACGCGGGTGGCATCTGGTGCCGCCAACGCGAAGTTCACACCGTCTGCAGTGAGGCTCGCGCCCCACGCAGAGGCAGAGCCCGGCAACAAAGTCGTCAAAGGCATAGAAAGACTCATTCTTCTCCGGGAACGAGCACAAGGCATGCCAAGGGCGGCAAAGTGATGACCAGCGACTGGCCATGGTGGTGCGCCGCCACCAGCTCGGTACTGCGGGCATCCGAACTCAGGCTGCTGCCGCCGTATACCCCGTTGTCGGTGTTGATGACTTCGCGCCACGCGCCGGCCACCGGCACGCCAATGCGGTAGCCCGGCCGGGGCACGGGCGTGAAATTGCACACCACCACCACGACCCGACCGTCCAAGGCGCGACGCTGGAAGGCAATGACGGATTGGGCAGCATCGTCATGGGCAATCCAGGCAAAGCCGTCTGGCTCGATATCTTGCTCATGCATCGCAGGGAACGCGCGATACACCCGGTTCAAGTCACGCACCAGCCTTTGCACGCCCTGGTGCTGAGGGTCCTGCTCCAAGTGCCACGGCAACTGGGCGCCATCGGCCCATTCGGTGGGCTGGGCCAACTCCCCGCCCATGAACAGCAATTTTTTACCGGGGTAGGCCCACATGAAACCGTACAGCGCGCGCAGATTGGCGAATTTTTGCCACTCATCACCGGGCATCTTGCCTAGCAAAGACGCTTTGCCGTGCACTACTTCGTCGTGAGAGAGTGGCAGCACAAAGTTTTCTGTGAAGGCGTACATCAGCCCGAAGGTGAGCTGGTTCTGGTGGTACTTGCGGTGCACGCCGTCCATGGACGCGTACTGCAGGGTGTCGTGCATCCAGCCCATGTTCCATTTGTAATGAAAGCCCAAGCCGCCACTTTGCAAGTCCGGCGATGGCGGCCGGCTCACGCCGGGGAAGGCGGTGGATTCCTCTGCCAACGTAATGGCGCCCGGGCGCTCAGTGCCCACCACATGGTTCATGCGGCGCAGAAATTCGATCGCCTCCAGGTTCTCGCGACCGCCGTGTTTATTGGGTATCCACTGCCCTGCGGCGCGGCTGTAGTCGCGGTAGAGCATGGAGGCGACCGCATCCACCCGCAGACCATCGATGCCGAAACGCTCCAGCCAGTACAAGGCATTGCTCACCAAAAAGTTGCGCACTTCGGTGCGGCCGAAGTTGTAGATCAGGGTGTTCCAGTCCTGGTGAAAGCCTTCCTTCGGATCGGCGTACTCATACAGGTGGGTGCCATCAAATTCGGCCAGTCCGTGGGCATCACTCGGGAAATGCGCAGGCACCCAGTCCAAAATCACACCGAGGCCCGCGTGATGCGCCGCATCCACAAAGTACTGAAAGTCTTCGGGCGACCCGAAGCGCGACGTGGGTGCAAAAAGACCCAAGGGCTGGTAGCCCCAGGATCCGTCAAAGGGGTGCTCGCTGACCGGCAACAACTCCAGATGGGTGAAACCCATCTCGCGCGCATAGGGCACCAGGGTGTCCGCCAACTCACGGTAGCTCAGCCACCGCCAGCCGTCGGCCTTGCGCCAAGAGCCCAAGTGCACCTCGTACACACTCAAAGGCTGGTGCAGCCCATTGGCCTTTTGCCGGTCAGCGCGCATCGGCAACCGGGGCGGTAAGCCCGCAACAATGCTGGCGGTATCAGGCCGGAGTTGGGCTGCAAATGCAAACGGATCGGCCTTGGTGGTGATCGCGCCTTGTGCATTCCACAGTTCAAATTTGTAGGCATCGCCCTTGCCGACATGGGGCACAAAGATTTCCCACACACCGCATTCGCGGCGCAAGCGCATCGGATGACGGCGCCCGTCCCACCCATTGAAGGAGCCGACCACCGAGACACGCCGGGCATTTGGCGCCCACACCGCGAAGCTGGTGCCGTCAATGCCGCACATCTGGACCGGGTGGGCACCGAGGCACTCGTACGGGCGCAGATGGGTGCCTTCCGCCAGCAGCCACAAATCCATATCCTGGAGGACAACCGGAAAGCGGTAAGGATCTTCCAGCAAGGAAACGCCCGCCTCCGGTTCCTGCCAAGAGACCTCTAGGCGGTAATCAGGGAAAGATGCTGCGCCGGGCAGCACCAGTGAGAAGACATCCGTGCCTTCGTGCCTTTGCAATTCGCCCAGCAGTTGGCCCGACTCACGATCCATAGCCCGGACCGCACGCGCAGCGGGATACAGCGCAGTGATTTGCACACCGCCCTCAACGGTATGGGGCCCGAGAATGCTGAAAGGATCGGCATGTTGGGCCCGCATCAAGGCACCCAGGTCGTGGTCTGTCAGCATATGTCTCTCACATTCACCCGTGGCGAGTCCGCGGGCTTGTCATTGGTTTAAATCACAGCTTATTGCATAAGTCTGCAAAAAACCGGTCACCTGATGGCAAGCCGCACCAAAAGCGGAATTTTGTAACCGTTACCACCAAGAGTTACCAACATTGTGAAGGCTGAGCTGCCTCTAAAAAGGCTTGCCAATCAGGGTAAACGCTCGACCTGATAGCCCATTCGGCCTAACACTGCGGGCAAACCCCGATCTCCCGCCATGTGCAAACTCCCGACCGCAGCAAATACGCGCTGTCCTGCACGGTGCATCGCGTCAATCTGCTGCGCCATGGCGGGGTTTCGTTGGTCTAAAAGCCGCTGCATCTGTAACTTCTCCATCGGAGTTACCACGCATTCACACCATTGCTGGTAGGTATCGAGGCGCTGCTGATCGCCGGACTCCCACATGCGCACCAGGTCCCGCAGGCTCTGTCGTGCGGTGCCGGCTTCAAGCTCTCGCAAACCGTCTTCCAGCATCCCGGCAGCTTCTGCTGCGCTCGCGGACAGCAAAGCTTGTAGCTGCAGTTCGACGGTTTCCAGGGACACCACGGGCATGCCACGTTGCCGGGCAAAAAGCGCTAAGTAGGTCTCGGAACCGAACTGCGCATCGAATCCATCCCGGCGTGCCAAAGCCAAGGCGACGCCCGACAAAAGAAGTTCCGACGGGCTCGTGCCCACCGAATTCACCGGCAGGCACTGCATTTGCAACTGGCGAACCAAACGCTGCCGCATATCGGGGGCGAGTGGCCACGATGGCGCCTGCGCCAGCGCTACTCCCATGCGACGGGCGTTGTCAGGATCTAACGGATCGAGCTCTAGAGCCAATGTGTTTGCGTTCTGCAAAGCGCTTGCCATCGCAGGGCCTGCCGCCAACCAGGTGTCGCGGCCCACATGCAAGGTGCCATACAGATAAGAGCTGTGCCCGTCCCGAGTAACGCGCCAGAGAAATCCACGGTCTCGTGCCTGCGCGCGGGATGCCGCGAACATCTCCGCGCTCAAGGGCTTGCTCTCTGGCGGGCAATCCACGGGCCCTCCCTGAGCACGCGCATCCTGCGTACCACAGGCTAAACCTGCGAAAAGCGCTATAAAAAGTAGAGCAACTCGCGCAAGCTTAGCGGGGGCAAGCACCCCAAAAGACCTGAAGAAAATCGCCTGACTCCGTATTAGCGCGGCTTGCGGGCCGCTTTAAATGCCGGCTTCGGCGCACCCGTATCGCGCGGGGGCAAACCGGTGTGCTGGGTCAACAAGCGGCCCTTGACCGGTGCCGCGGCCTTGCCCAAAGGCTGTACCCGTCCCGCAGCCGCCTTGACCGGCGCCACGGTGGAGTTCTTTTTGCGGGCGCTCTGGTAGCCGCCATCCACCAGTGGCTGGAAGGTCGGAATCAGGTGGTGCTTGCCATTGCCGATCAGGTCGGAGCGGCCCATGGTCTTGAGCGCCTCGCGCAACAGCGGCCAGTTGTTGGCATCGTG
>DAINNP010000120.1:0-7163 GCA_036735785.1 Rhodoferax sp.
CCGCCAGGTCGGTGATGATGCGGTCCACCACGCCCACGCCGGTCAATGGCAAGGTGCAGCTGGGCAGGATCTTCAGGTCTTCGGTGCCGTCTTTCTTCTTGGCCACATGCTCCATGAGCACAATCACGCGCTTCACGCCGGCCACCAAATCCATCGCGCCGCCCATGCCCTTGACCATCTTGCCGGGGATCATCCAGTTGGCCAGATCGCCTTTCTCGGACACTTGCATGGCACCCAGGATGGACAGGTTGATCTTGCCGCCGCGGATCATGGCAAAGCTCTGGTCCGAGCCGAAGATGCTGCTGCCCTTGATGGTGGTCACAGTTTGTTTGCCGGCGTTAATCAGGTCAGCATCCACCTCATCTTCAGTCGGAAAGGGGCCGATGCCCAGCATGCCGTTCTCGCTTTGCAGCCACACTTCTTTGTCGGCGGGCACATGGTTGGCCACCAGCGTGGGAATGCCAATCCCCAGGTTCACATAAAAACCGTCTTCGAGTTCATGGGCTGCCCGGGCAGCCATTTGGTCTTGGTTCCAGCTCATGGTCAGACTCCTGCTTTTTCAGTGATGGTGCGTTTTTCGATCCGTTTTTCGGGCCGGGTGTTCAGCACGATGCGGTGCACATAAATTCCGGGCAAGTGGACTTGATCGGGGGCAATGTCGCCGGTCTCCACAATCTCTTCCACTTCCACTACCGTGATCTTGCCGGCCATGGCCACAGCCGGGTTGAAGTTGCGCGCAGTAAAGCGGAACTGCAGATTGCCCGACTTGTCGGCGCGGTGGGCTTTCACCAAAGACACATCCGGCACCAGCGAGCGCTCCATCACATAGGTCTCGCCATCAAACTCGCGCAGCTCTTTGCCCTCGGCCACCATGGTGCCCACACCGGTTTTGGTGAAGAAGGCCGGAATACCGGCACCACCGGCACGCAGCTTTTCGGCCAAGGTGCCTTGGGGTGTGAACTCCAACTCCAGCTCGCCGGCCAGGTACTGGCGCTCGAACTCTTTGTTCTCGCCCACATAGGAGCTGATCATTTTTTTGATCTGGCGCGTCTCAAGCAACTTGCCGAGGCCAAAGCCGTCCACGCCCGCGTTGTTGGAGATAGCGGTCAGGTTTTTGGCACCCGAATCGCGCAAGGCATCAATCAGCGCCTCAGGGATGCCGCACAAACCAAAGCCACCAACGGCCAGTAACTGACCGTCCTGAATAATGCCTTCAAGCGCCTGCGCGGCGCTGGGGTAAATCTTGTTCACTGCGCGTATCTCCTATGTAGATAGAAACAACATGGGCGCTACGATACTACGTAACCACATACGTAGTTCCCCGTAAAGCCTTTCCCTCACTGCAATCCGCATGGACATTGACTACCGCCAAGCTTTTGACCTTGCGCCCGTCGGACTGGCGCTTTCGCGCAACCGCACCATGATCGACTGCAACCAGCAACTGTGCGACATGTTCGGGGCCACCAAAGACCAACTGGTGGGCCAGTCCTTCCAGGTGCTGTACCCCAGCGCCGACGAGTTTGAACGCCTCGGCGCGCGCATGGCCCCCTTGCTCAACCGCAATGGAACCTATGCAGATGACCGCATCATGAAACGACTCGACGGCCGATACCAGGGCGAGACCTTCTGGTGCCATGTGAGTGGCCGGGCCTTGAACCCCAGCGCACCGCACGAGGCCGGCATCTGGACCTTTGAAGACCTGAGCGCCCGGCGCCCGGTAAGTGCGGATCTGACCCCCCGTGAACGCGAGGTGGCGGCAGCTCTATTGCAAGGGCAAACCTCGAAACACATCGGCAAAACACTGGGAATCAGCCACCGCACAGTAGAAATCTACCGCGCCCGCTTGATGCGCAAGTACAAAGCATCCACCACCGCAGACCTGGTGCACAAACTCATGGCAGGTTAAGCCCGTGCAAGCGGCTGGCTTGCTCGGCGTTTTCGTGCTCCAGTATCTCGATACGCTGCACTGCCAGTCCGAGCTGAAGCAAGGCCGCCTGCAACTGGGCCTGAAGACGCTCGACCTCTGCTGCCAGGCCATCGGCGACTTCCGTCACTTTCTGGCGTGTTGCATCGCGGGTATCGCCGAGCTGCGAGGAGAGTTGCTCTAACCAATGCAGGATGTGCACCCGCGTTGTGTCTTTGTGCAATGGTGTTTGTAAGGTGGCTTTTTTTACATCCGCACGGCGGCACAACTCAGACTGAGTCACCCGGCCATGGTTGTAGGGATAGACACCCTGATGCGCGGCAATGTCAGCCTCAATCTCCGCCATGGCTTTACGCAAACGCGCAAGGGCGGCTTCGGTCCGCGGGTTGGCGTTTCCGGTGAGGGGCAGGTGGGAAGAATCAGTCATAGGCATACGAGGCAAACAGTTGCCCTCAGTGTACTGAAGCTAGGTTGCGCTGCATTCCGCCCTGACCTCACCAGCAATCGATGTCCGGAGCTAAATCAAATTGCGCATGGCCCGCGCAGTTTCCTGCAGCACGGGCAGCACACGGCGCACCGCATCATCGGTACTTTCGTTTCCCATGGGCATGGTGACGTTGAGCGCGCCCATCAAAGCGCCATGGCGGTCTATCAGGGGTACTGCCACGCCGCGGTAGTTCATTTCCAGCTGCTGCTCCGAAACGGCCCAGCCCTGCTGGCGGATACGGGCCAGTTCCACCCGCATCCGGTCTTTGCTGGCAATGGTGTGCGAGGTGTAGGCCTTGAAGGTTTGCTGCTGCAACCAGTCTTCGAGCCAGGCCGGATCGCGCATCGCCAGGATCAACATGCCCGCGGACGTGACCTGCGCTTGCACCCGTGAGCCCAGCACGTAGCCGGTGCTCATGGGACGGTTGCTGCCGTTGCGGGCGATAAAGACGATCTCATCTCCGTCCAACACACTCACATAAGCAATTTCCTGGGTGCCGGCAGTCACCCGCTGCAGAAACGGCTGCACCACCCTGGGCAGCCGCGCCGACTCCAGGTACGACTGCCCGATGCGCAGCACACGCGGCGTGAGCCAGAAGAGTTTGCCGTCGCTCGCCACATAGCCCAAGTACTGCAAGGTCAGCAGATAGCGGCGGGCGGCGGTGCGCGTCATGCCACAGCGCTCGCCAGCCTGGCTGGCTGTCATGCGCGGGTGCGCGTCATCAAACGCCTCGATCAGTCCCAGCCCTTTTTCCAGACCGGCAATCCAATCTTTCTTTTCCAGGGCGGGTGCATCAATGCCGGCAATCGGCGGGCGCAAAGCAAGTTCAGTGGTCATGGGCGCTGATTTTGGCGGTCACGAAAAGGCTGAAAGCTTAGTGCTTACCCGCAATATGAACGATCATCGATCATTAGAGTTCAATAAACGATCTTTTAAAACACATTTCACTTTCTTTCGACTACCTGAATCGATAAAGTTCGGTCCCAGCCGCGCTATTCGTACGACTAACGAACACTCGGCCCAACCCCACCCGAACGCCACTTCTGGAGACAAACAATATGCAAAAACGGAAAACTCTCAAATTGATAGCAGCCTGCACCATGTTGATGGGGGCTAGCGCCGCTTTCAGCCAAGAAGCGATCAAAATCGCCAACATTGTGGAACTGTCCGGTGGTGGCGCCTCGGCCGGTACTAACTTCAAGAATGGCGTGGAACTCGCCGTCAAGGAAATCAACGCTGCGGGTGGCGTGCTGGGCAAAAAAATCCAGACGATGACCTCCGACACCCAGTCCAACCCCGGCGTAGCCAAAGGCTTGACCCAAAAAGCGGTTGACGACGAGGTATTTGCCATCTTCGGTCCGGTGTTCTCGGGCTCCATCATGGTGTCGATGGCAGAGAGCCGCCGCGCCGAGATCCCCAACTTCACCGGCGGTGAAGCGGCCAGCATCACCATGCAAGGCAACCCTTACATCTTCCGCACCAGCTTCACCCAAGCGACTGCCATGCCCAAAGTAGCCCGCTACATGAGTGAGCAAGCCAAGCTGAAGAACATTGCCATCATTTATGTGAACAACGACTTCGGCAAAGGCGGCCTGGACATGCTGAAGAAGGCATTGGCCACCTCCACCACCAAAATCGCTGCTGAAATCTCGACCGATGCAGGCCAGGTGGACTTCTCGGCGGCAGTGCTCAAAGCCAAGCAAAGTAACGCCGACGGCGTATTCATTTACACCAACGAAGAAGAGTCCGCCCGCGCCCTGCGCGAACTGCGCAAGCAAGGATGGAACAAACCCATCGTCGGCGAGACCACCCTCACCGGCCAAAAGGTCATCGAACTGGCTGGTGAAGCCGCTAACGGTGCGGTCGCCCACGTCGGCTTGACCGTAGATGCTCCGATCCCTGCGGTGCGCGCCTTCCGTGCCAAGTTTGAGCGTGAGTACAAATACATCTCCGACCACAACGGCATGAAGGGCTACTCCGGCGTTTACACCCTGAAGGCGGCTATCGAGAAAGTGGGCAAACTTGATCGCAAAGCGGTGGCCAACGCGATGCACAGCCTGGTGGTCACCACCGACAAAGAGCCCGGCATCCTGATGAACGTGGCCTTCGACAAGAACGGCGACCTGGACCGCGAGAGCTTCCTGGTGGAAGTGAAAAACGGCAAGCAGGAAGTCGTAGCCACCCTGCCCCCGCTGAACCCTATCGCAGTGAACAAGCCAGCCGCCCCCGCCAAGAAGTAATGCACTGACCTGCGCCCGGCTCCATGCGGTATGCCGGGCGCCCCCCAAGGGAACTCCATGACAGACTTTCTTCAACTTTTCTTTAGCGGACTGGCCACTGGCGCCATCTACTCACTGGCAGCCCTCGGCTTTACCCTCCTGTGGCAAGCCAGCGGCACCATCAACTTCGCCCAGGGCGAGTTTGTGATGCTGCCCGCCTTCATGATGCTGGGCTTCCTGAGCATCGGTGCGCCCTTGGCGGTCAGCTTCACCATGACCGTGGTGCTCGCGGTATTTGTGCTGGGCTGGGTGTTCAAACGCGGTCTGGTAGACCCCTTGTTCAAATTCGGCATGATGCCCATCGTGGTGGCCACCATCGGCCTGTCGATCGCCATGCGCAACGGCCTTCGCGCCGGCTACAGCGCAGAGGCCCATCCGTTCCCGAGTCTGTTCGGCGACACGCTTTTCAATATTGCCGGCGTCACCGTCACCATGGCCGACGTGGGCACCTTTGCCGTCGCCCTGATTCTGGTGTTCGTGGTGCAGGCCTTCATGACCAAAACCGTGACCGGCCGGGCCATGCAAGCAGTGGCGCAAAACACCGAGAGCGCCTCGGTGCTGGGCATCAATGTGCCGCGCATGATTTTTTACGCCTTTGCCATCAATGCGGTACTGGCAGTGGCAGCCGCGCTTTTGGTCACCCCCACCTACCTGGCCAAGTTCGACATGGGTGAAAGCCTCGGGACCAAAGCCTTCTTCGCGGCCATCATCGGTGGCTTCAACAACTCACGCGGCGCGCTCTTGGGCGGCCTGATTGTGGGTGTATGCGAGAACCTGGCTGCCGCGTACATCTCCCCCGCCTACAAAGACGCGGTAGCACTGGTGATCTTCATGGTCGTGATTTTGTTCAAGCCCCAAGGGCTCTTGGGCCAAAAAGTGGAACGCAAAGTCTGAGCACCGCCGGGACACCATCATGAAAAAAATTACTCTCATTTTGATAGCAGCTTGCGCAATCCTACTGCTGGCTGCACCGCCTTTTCTTAAAAATTACGGTATTTACCTGCTGTCGTACTGGCTGGTCTTCGTGATCGCCACCATGGGGTTGAACCTCACCGTGGGCTACGCCGGGCAAAAGTCCTTGGGGCACGCGGCCTTCTTCGGCATCGGAGCCTACACTGTGGCCATCATGATGAAGGCCGGCTTCAGTTTCTGGCTGGGCCTGCCTACGGCGGCACTGATCTGCTTCTTTGTCGGCATCGCACTAGGCTTTCCGGCGCTACGGGTACAGACCATTTATCTGGCATTCGCCACCCTGGGCTTCAACACCGCCGTCTGGTTAGTGATGCGTAACGAGGAATGGCTGACCGGCGGCACCTTCGGCATCAACAACATTGCCCGCCCCGGCCTGTTTGGCTTCTCACTCGAAGGTAACCTGGCCTACTACTACTTCGTGCTAGGTACCGCTGTGCTGCTCGGTGCACTGCAATGGGGCCTGCTGCGCAGCCCCTGGGGCAAGGCGTTTACAGCGCTGCGCGACAACCCGATCCGCGCGGAGAGCCTGGGTATCAACACCCGTAGCTACACCCTGCTGAGCTTTGCCATTGGTGCGGTATACGCCGGTATTGCCGGTGCCCTGTTTGCCTCACTGGTGCAGTTCATTGAGCCGGCGCCCTTTACCGTGGGTGCATCCATCATGATGTATCTGATGGTAGTGGTCGGTGGCCCCGGCTACTTCCTCGGCCCGCTGCTGGGCTCGGCCGTGGGTGTGATCCTGCCCGAATGGTTGCGCTTTGCGCAGGCCTGGTACTTGTTCGTCTTCGGCGCTGCAGTCGTTGTATTGATGATCTGGCTGCCCGATGGTTTGCTGAGTATTCCCGACCGCATCAAAGCCAAACGCCAGGCCCGCGAAGCCAGCGCCGCACGCGCCGCTGCCGCTCAACAACAGGGAGCCAAGTCATGAGCCAACCCGTGCTTAAAGTCAGCAATATCAAGAAAGCCTATGGCGCCATTCAGGCGGTGGGCGGTGTGTCCTTCGAAGTCATGCCCGGCGAAATCTTCGGCGTGATCGGGCCCAACGGCTCGGGCAAGACCACGCTGTTCAACAGCATGCTGGGCCAGATCACCCCTGACGAAGGCCAAATCGAGCTCAACGGCCAGGACGTGACACAAGCCGGCCCGCTGGAACTCAACCGCCGCGGTGTGGGTCGCACCTTCCAGACGCTGCAGGTCTTCGGAAAAATGACGGTGCGCGACAACCTGATCGTGGCCGCACAGGAGCACCAAGGCTCCATGCTGAGCCGCATGTTCGCCCCCGGCGACTCGGGCCTGGGTGCCAAGGCCGATGCGCTGATCGACCAGTTCCGCATCCGCCACGTGGCAGACAAGAAAGCCGGCGAGCTGTCCTACGGCCAGCAAAAGCTGGTGGACATTGCCATGGCCTTCATGAGCGAGCCCGATCTGGTGCTGCTGGACGAACCTTGCGCCGGCGTGAACCCCAGCCTGGTGGGCGGCATCAGCACGCTGCTCAAGGAAC
>DAINNP010000121.1:0-7153 GCA_036735785.1 Rhodoferax sp.
AAGGTCGGTCGCGACAAGGCGGACGACATTCGCCGCCTGCGCATCGCCCGCGAGGTGCTGGGGCCGGACCGGCACTTGATGATTGACGCCAACCAGGTGTGGGAGGTGAATCAGGCGGTGGAGTGGGTGCGCGAGCTGGCCTTTGCCAAGCCCTGGTTCATCGAGGAGCCCACCAGCCCGGACGACATTGAGGGCCACCGCGTCATCCGCGAAGGTGTGCACCCTGTGAAAGTGGCGACGGGCGAGATGTGCCAGAACCGCATCATTTTCAAGCAGCTGATCATGCGTGGTGCCATCGATGTGGTGCAAATTGATTCCTGCCGCTTGGGTGGCGTCAATGAAATTTTGGCGGTCATGTTGATGGCTGCCAAGTACAACTTGCCCGTGTGCCCGCACGCGGGCGGAGTGGGCTTGTGTGAGTATGTGCAGCACCTGTCCATGATCGATTACCTCTGCATTGCCGGCACCCGGGAAGGCCGGGTGATCGAGTTTGTGGACCACTTGCATGAGCATTTCCTCGAACCCTGTGTGATCGAGAACGCCGCTTATATGCCGCCGAAGGCTCCAGGTTTCTCCATTGAGATGAAGCCGGAGTCATTGCAGCACTACACCTACAAGCCTCGCTCG
Source organism: Rhodoferax sp. (assembly GCA_036735785.1). Taxonomy (GTDB): domain Bacteria; phylum Pseudomonadota; class Gammaproteobacteria; order Burkholderiales; family Burkholderiaceae_C; genus Allorhodoferax. The sequence continues at coordinate 628 of DAINNP010000121.1, forward strand.
GCTGCGGTATGAAGATCGACACCCATCAGCACTACTGGCGCTACCGACCCGCGGAGTTTCCGTGGATCAGTGACGCCATGCTCGCCCTGCAACAAGACTGCATGCCGGTGGACTGCGAGGCTGCCATGCGGGCCGCGGGTGTGGAGGGTGTCGTCGCGGTGCAAGCGCGCACGCTGGTCGAGGAAACCGATTTTTTGCTCAAAGTCGCCGACAGCCACCCCGAGGTACTGGGGGTGGTGGGCTGGGCCGACCTGGGAGCGCCGGATTTGGCACAACAGCTCGAGCGTTGGACGGCACACCCGGCCATGCGCGGCATACGCCACATCTTGCAAGACGAGGCCGATGTCAACGCATGGCTGAACAACCCGCACAACGCAGCGGGTCTGCGCGCTGTACAGCAGGCAGGCTTGGTGTATGACGTGCTGGTGTTTGATCACCAAATGCCCGGTGTAGTCCAGTTTTGTGCCCGGCATGACGCCCATTGGCTGGTGCTGGACCACTTGGGCAAACCCTCTGTCCGGGATTGGGCAAGCAACCCTGAGGTGTCCTTGCGCTGGCTCAGCAGCATACGCAGCCTGGCCACCTTGCCGCATGTGATGTGCAAGTTGTCGGGCTTGGTAACCGAGACCGATTGGGCCCACGTGGGTGGTGTCAGTCCGGCCGACAGCAAAATCATCTGGACCTGTTTTGACCACGCGCTCGACGCCTTTGGCCCGCACCGGCTGATGTACGGCTCTGACTGGCCGGTCTGCCAACTTGCGGCGCCTTATGACGTAGTGCATGGACTGGTGCACCGGTGGGCGAAATCCCGCCTCACCCAGACCGAGCAAGACGCTTTCTGGTCTGGCAACGCGATTCGCTGCTACGGCTTGCATGTACCTTCGGGGGTCTGAGCAGCTCTCTCACTGAAAGAAAACCATGAATTTGGATCTCAAAGGCAAAGTGGTCATCGTCACAGGCGGTGGCAGCGGCATAGGCGCAGCCATTTCTTTGACGCTGGCCGAAGAAGGCGCCATTCCCGTGGTGTTCGGCAAGAGCCCGCTCACGCCCGAGTTCGAGGGGCAATTGCGTGCGGTGACGGCCGACTACTTGTTTGTGCAGCTGGAGCTGTCCGACGAGGCCGCCTGCGGCAGGAGCGTGGCGCAGGTGATCGAGCGTTATGGCCGGCTGGATGGGCTGGTGAACAACGCCGGGGTGAATGACAGCGTCGGGCTGGACGCCGGGCGGGATGCCTTCGTCGGCTCCTTGGAGAGGAACCTGATTCACTATTACGTGATGGCGCACTACTGTGTGCCGCACTTGAAGGCCAGCCGGGGCGCGATCGTGAATGTGTCATCCAAAACGGCGCTCACTGGCCAAGGAAATACCAGTGGCTACTGTGCGTCCAAAGGTGCCCAGCTGTCCCTGACACGCGAATGGGCCGCAGCCTTGTTGGAGGACGGGGTGCGTGTGAATGCCTTGATTCCCGCCGAAGTCATGACGCCCTTATACGAGCGCTGGATCAACACCTTTGACAATCCGGCAGAAAAATTGGCGGCTATCACTTCCAAGATTCCGCTGGGGCATCGCATGACCACCTCAGAGGAAATGGCCCGCATGGGGGTGTTTTTGTTGTCCAACGCGTCATCCCACACCACCGGCCAATGGGTGTTTGTTGATGGCGGCTACACCCACCTGGACCGGGCCTTGTCATGAAGGCCGCTGCGTTGCGCTTTGGGCTTGCCCTGGACTTGGTGGACGATGAAGCCAAGATTGCCGCTTACGAAAAAGCCCATGAATCCATATGGCCCGAGGTCCGCGAGCACTTGCTGGCGCAGGGCGTATTGGCCATGGAAATCTACCGGCTAGGCACCCGCATGTTCATGGTGATGGAGGTGGATCCTGCGGTGTATACCGAAGAGCGCATGGCCCGTGCTTCGCTCGAGAACGAGGCTATCGTCCGCTGGGAGACTCTGATGTGGAATTTCCAGGCCCCCACACCATGGACCCCAGCCGGCCAGAAGTGGGTGCGCATGCGGCGCGTCTTCCAGCTGGAGTGAAGGTTGCGGGTGTAGCCGCTTGCCTTAGCGGCTGATATTGCACTCGCGGCGCAACAAGGCCACCGCATCGTTGAAGGTGTAGTCGTGGTCACTCGCCAGGGTGGCGCTCGACTCTTCGATAAAGTTGTTCCACAGGCTTGCGTAGTCTTCCAGGTGTTCGGCAGGCGCGTTGGCTTCGATGAACTGCAAGGGCAGGGTAGGCTGTAATCCAGATTTACGGATCTTCTTCACCAAGGTAGCGGCTGCCTTTTCGGTGAGCACCGTCTTGGCAGGGCTACCAGCGGCCATGCACAAGAACAGGGTGAGCAAGGAGCTTTCGTCATCATTGCCACCGGTGGCCTTGGCCCAAGCCTTGGAAACATTCTTGTCGAATTGATCCACCTCTTGGATGGCGTCCTCGAGCCAAAAATACCGGCCCATGAATGCGGGCGTCTGGTCAAACAGCTTGCGCACCGACAGGTCAGATTCCAGCCATTTGACGGAGTCTGCCCAGACCGAGTCGCGTATGGACTCCACCAGTTCTGTCCACTCGCTAGGTAAATCTGCTGGGACGGTCAACGGCAACTTGCCGGGTTTGGCCAGATAGCGCTTGCGCAAGGCCAGAATCATCTTTTCGAAAGTAACCCAGTCAGGCAGGCTGCTGCGCTTGCAGGCACGGGCCAACAAGGCGGTGCGGATGACGGCTTCTGCGTCTTTGCCAGCCTCTTCGAGTTCTTCGACGTCCATGCCCATTTGCCCGGCCATCCAAATGGCCGCATCCACCACCGCGGCAGCCCGGCTCCGGCTAGCCAACTCCATCTGGTATTCGGTCAGGGTTTTAAGGCTCCATTTGGCCAGCAGGGGAATGTGCTCATCGCGAAAGCCGCTGCGCTCGTTCATCCCGAAGTGGGTCGTCTGCGGCATGGTGATCAGGGCTTTGAGCATGTCGGAGCCCGCTTTGGAGCGGGAGAGAAAGCTGTGGTCCCGCAGCAGCTCGGCTGCACGGTGGAGGTCGCCCTCCGTGCTGTGGGCCAGATGCAGACTGACCAGGTTGACGATGCGGTCTCTGGCAAGCTCCAATTCGGGCCGCAAGTACTCGGTCCCGAAATAGCGCGCGATCTGCACCATGCCCTTGGGCGCATCGGCCCGGATGGCATCGAGTTTGTCTTGCCCGATCAGGCCGTGTTCTATGCCGTGCGTGAGCGCCTTTTCAAAGAAAGGACGGCTATCAAACAGGGATACGGATTGGGGTGCAACGGACATGGCGCTGGAGCAAGTGGATTAAATGGCGGACTCTTCGTCGTCTTCGCGGGCAGCGGGTGTGGCTTTGCCGCGGTCGGTGTCACCGGTTTCGACTTTGCCGTCGTCTTCCTCTTCGGTCACTTCTTCTTCATCAAGGCCCAGGTCAAACGCACGGGCCTTGGCTCGCAACACAATCAGCATTTCGATGAAAAGGTCGGGGAGCTCATGGCGCAGCAGCCAGGCCATTTGCATCCAGTCCTGGTCCGCCACCTCATCCAGATCGACGCGTGGGCGCACGTAGGCGGATTGGTACAGCGCCTGCTCCGACAGGATTTCGCCGTCATCTTCGACGGTGTCAAACGTGCCACTGCGGGCAAACGCCTCTACGCGGCTCCACTTTTCCGTGAAGTAATCGGCCAGCGCTTCGCTGCCACCTTCCAGATCACCGATAGCCGTCAAAAACTCAATCGCATCCACCGCGTCATCCCGGAAGATCACCGAGTTCATCATGCCGCGCAAGTGGGTGCGCGTCAGGTCTTTGTATTGCTTTTCGATCACCACCGCATGCGCAAACTGCTGCGGTGTGATCAGCAAATTCACGATGGATTCTTTGGAGTCGTCGTACTCGCGGATCACCGCCAGAATGTCTTTGGCAGGCAGCTGCTCCAGCACCACCGCCAGGGCGCCGTCGCCCTCAGAGTCGGCAAGCTCCGTCAACACGGACTCAGCCCCCACGATATCGCCGGCAGCGATCAGGGCTTGGGTTTTTTCAATCAGGGCTAATTGGCTCACAGGGGCGTCCTCTTGGTGCGGGCTCGGGATTTATTCTTTGTGGTCGAAGCCTTGCTCGACCATCCAGGCAGCGCCTTCTTCTTCGTTCACACGGCTTTGGCGCTCGTCTTCGTCCATGCCTTCGGGGTCACGCTCGATGTCGTCGCGGTCATCCTCTTCATCATCAGATTCGTCCGCTGCAGCGAATCGGGCATCCGGCTTGTTCAGCAGGTATTCCAGTGCGGCGGCCACGCTCATAAACCACGCGCCTGCCGGTTGTTGCAGCACCTGCTGGGCCAAGGTGTGGGCCCATGGGGCGAGCTCTACAGCGTCGGCCAGCGAGTCCCATTCCGGTAAGTCTTCCGACTCCTGGCGCACCAGTTCTTCCATCACAGCAGGGCGCTTGAAACGGAAGCCCTGATGGAACACAACTGCCACCATCTCAGGGCTCAACTCCAGCATGCTCAGCAAAAACTTCAGTTCTTTGCGGCGCTCTGCCAGTTTTTTGGCCAGGATGTTGCTGCCTTCGGAGTCCGAGGTCAGGTCGTCCAGTTCGGCTTGGTAGGCGCTGCGCAGGTGATGAAAGAAAGGGGAGAGGCTCATGCTGTTTGCCTTTTCAAAGAATGCGGGAGAAATAGGTGGACCAGATGTCGCGTGCGGTGTCTAGGGGGTTGTCTAGCAAGCCTCGCCGGCGATTGTCGTCATAGGCCTGACGCTTGTCGGTGTCCGAGAGCACATCGTAGGCTTCTTGGACTTCACGGAAATAAGCGCCCGCGTTAGGATCTGGATTGCGGTCGGGGTGATACTGCGCAGCCTTTTGACGGAAGGCTTTTTTGATGTCAGCCAGTGTGGCTGCACTGTTCAATCCGAGACTGGCGTAATGGTCTTTCATGCAGCACGTTTCCTGCCGGAAAAGAAAAAACCCCACTGCGATCGCAGCGGGGTTTTTAAAGACCCTTGCGGGTTTATTTGGCTCCTCAACCTGGGCTCGAACCAGGGACCTACGGATTAACAGTCCGGCGCTCTACCAACTGAGCTATTGAGGAATGAAGCCTCAAATTATAGCGTGTTTTTTAAGTGATTTTAGAAACACGCTAAATTTTTAGATTCTGTCGCTAACTTTTTTCTTGGGTTCCAACACCGAGGAGCTGATGCAATCGCGGGCTCGTGGTGGTGTACTGCAAGAGCACTTTTTTCTCTGGAGAAATAAAGGCCATCGCTGCGAAGGTCGCTAGTGTAGCCTCATGAAAGCCACTCAAAATCAATTTTCGCTTTCCTGGATAAAAATTTATATCGCCGACCGCAAAAATTCCTGGAATTTCGCTCTGGAAGGTCTCTGTACTCACCGGCACCTGCTTGCGTTCAAGGGTCCAACCCCAGTCGGCAATCGGTCCCATCTTTGGTGAAACTCCCAAGCGCACCAGCACATGATCAGCGGCCACAGATATCTCGGTGCCTTCCGCCGTTAACACGCGCAATGAATTCAAGCGCGAACCATCAGTCGCGCATCCGGTGACCTGCGCTGGCAATACCCGGATGGTACCGCTCTCGCGAGCGGCATCGAGTTGCTGCAGTGTGGCGGGCTCACCCGTGAAAACATCGCGCCGGTGGATCAAGGTCACACTGGCAGGACGATGGGCATCCACGGGCGCATGTGCCGCTTGCAAAGCTGCAGTAACGGCCGATTCATCCCCACCCAGCACCACGACGTGGGCACCCTGCAAACTGCCTTCCGGCAGGGCGGCGTCATGGGGGTAATGCACCTGGAGGTTCTCGAAAGGTTCAAGCTCCGGAACAGCCGGTTTGCGAGGAACGAAAGCACCCACACCGGCGGCTACAAACAAGGCCTTGGTGATGAATGTGGTGCCTGCGTCGGTGACCAGGTGCAAACGACCATCCTCCAAACGGGTGACGGATTCGACCAATTGCGAGAAATGCATCTGCGCCTGAAAAGGCGCTATCTGCTGCAGCAGACTTTGCGTGAGGCCGCGGCCGGTGGTGACCGGTGTGCCGGGGATGTCGTAGATCGGCTTGTCGGCATAGAGCTCCATGCATTGGCCGCCAGCGTAGGGCAGGGCATCAATGACATGGGCCTGCACTTCGTGCAGGCCCAGTTGGAACACTTGGAACAGGCCTACCGGGCCCGCTCCGATGACGACGGCATCGGCTTCAATCACAGGGGCAGCCATGCCGACTCAGTGATCAGCGGATCAGCTGCGAGAGCTTGCCGGTTTTGTCTTTCCAGTCGTCGGCATCTGCCAGAGGAGCCTTGCGCTTGGTGATGCTCTTCCAGCCGGGCAGGCGGGCGAGTTCTGCGTTCAGGGCAATCATGTGTTGCTGGTCTTTGGGTGCGTCTTCTTCGGCGTAGATCGCGTTGGCTGGGCACTCGGGAATGCAGACAGCGCAGTCGATGCACTCATCGGGGTCGATCGTCAGGAAATTGGGGCCTTCGCGGAAGCAATCCACGGGGCACACGTCCACGCAGTCGGTGTATT